>JAOZVT010000931.1 GCA_025869455.1 Prosthecobacter sp. | reverse complement strand
GTAGATCTGAGGGTACCCCGAGGTGCTTTTCTTTGGCCTCGTTGGCATAAGTCACAAAGCCGTGGCCATAAACTTTGGATGCGCCGCTGACGTCGGTTAAGCGGCTGGCTAGATAACCACCGGTGCATGACTCTGCGGTGGCCAACCACTCGCCACGCTCAGCCAAGGTTTGCACAATCACTTCCTCCAAGATGCGCCGATCTTCAGACAAAATGTAGTCGCCTAAGCGCTCTCTCACAATCTGGGCACCGGACTCGACAGGTCGCAGTGGCCCGGCTAGGCGGACATCCACGTCCCCTTTGCCAATGCAGTAGCCCAGCTCCAGACCAGGAATGGCTTCGAGGTCTTTTTCTACTTTCTCGACGATGTCAGATTCGCCAATGCCGGTGAGCTTCAGATAAAGCACCGAGCGGGAAGCTCCATCGGGCGTCAGGGTGCGTAAAACGGGTTCCACACAGTTTTCCACCATGGGTTTGATTTCACGCGGCGGCCCAGGCAGGAGGAAAATGTGGCACTTCCAGCCACGCGAAGCGCTGAGTTCTGCCGGAAAATAGAGGCCGGGGGCGGTGCCAAAGGCATTTTCCAGGACGGTGGCCCCTGTGGGAACCATGGCTTGGCGGAGATTGGAGACGGCGGGCACTTTGTTCCTTTTGGCAAAATAGGCGTCCAGATAGGCGACGATGGCGGGGTCTTGCACCAGAGGGAGTCCTAGCAAGGCAGCGGTGGATTCACGGGTTACGTCGTCATTGGTAGGGCCAAGGCCCCCAGACACCAGCACCACATCTGCACGGGCTGCGGCTTCTTCGATGGCCTCCCGCACAGCGCCGCCATCTGGTACGATGGTCTGGCGAGCGACTTCGATGCCGAGAGCGGCCATTCGCTGGCCGATCCATGCTGCATTGGTGTTGATGGTGTCGCCGAGACAAAGTTCGGTGCCGGTATTGACGAGTTCGAGGCGCATGTGTGTGGGAGCAGATAGAGGGCTGCCGAAAACTCATTTTATGGGGAACAGCCGTCTCGGCTGTTCAGACACTGGCAAGATGCCTGTGCCCCATGCAAGAGTTTCCAGGAAGCAGATAATGGTGACTGCCGAGGACATCAAGGCCCAGAAACACTGGTTAATTCATCCCTTAACTGCATCTTCGAGTGATCTTTCGCAGCGGTTGCATACAGTTTCACTGAATTCCGTCCTTTACAAAGTTGCAAGCGTAGCAAAAGGGCACATTCTGACTGACCCTCATTGCCATGACTGCATCCGTGCCCTTTCGGGCGAATTCTGAACTCCTCGACGCCCAATACACCAACTGGAAAAACGATCCACGTTCCGTTGACGCCACCTGGGCATCCTTCTTTGAAGGATTTGAACTCGGTTTAGCTGAACTGACCAAGCGTCAGGGAGCTGCCCAGACCGCCACATCTGCTGGTGGACTGACACCGACCCTTTCCGACAAGACGCTGAGCTTCCGCATGCGCGTGACGAATGCTTTGCTGGTCTTTCGCTCCCTGGGCCACACGGCCGCCCACCTGGATCCCCTTTCCCCAGAGGCCCCTAAATGCCCCACACTGTCCATCGAAGGCCTGGACTTCTCCCCTGAAGAGTTAGCTACTGACGTGCAGACCCACATGTTCCGGGGTGGTCAGCCGATGAAGCTCAGTGAGATGCTAAGCGAGTTGCGCAGCATTTACTGCGGCACCACGGGCTACGAGTACATGCACATTCACACGCCAGAGATTCAAAACTGGCTGATGGACCGCATTGAAAACCGTCCGTTTGAACCCCAGCCCGCACCTGCTGCCCAAATCAATGCTTTGCGCTGGTTGCTGGAAGCTGAGACTTTTGAGCGCTTCCTCCATCGTCGTTATGTGGGGCAGAAACGCTTTTCCGTGGAAGGTGGTGAGTCATTACTCGTCGCGCTGGAAACCATTTTGGAAAATCTGCCACGGTTAGGAGCCAAAGAAATCATCATGGGGATGGCCCACCGTGGCCGACTGAGCGTGCTGGCTAATTTCCTGCGCAAGCCACTGGAGTCTCTGTTCTACGAATTCAGTGAAAACTACGTGCCAAACATGGTCGCTGGTGACGGCGACGTGAAGTACCACTTGGGTTTCGAAACCGTACGTAAGCTGGATTCCGGCGAAGAAATTGCTGTGATGCTGGCCCCGAACCCAAGTCACCTAGAAGCGGTGGACCCTGTGGTGGAAGGCATGGCGCGTGCCCGCCAGCGTATGCGTGGAGATTCCACAGATCGTAAGGAAGTGATCCCGATTTTGATTCATGGTGACGCTGCTTTTGCAGGTCAAGGGATCGTGACGGAAGTGCTCAACCTTTCCCAACTCCCCGGCTACCGCACGGGTGGTACGATCCACTTAGTGGTCAATAACCAGATCGGTTTCACCACCCTCCCGGCAGATGCACGCTCCACACCCTATTGTACCGATGTGGCCAAAATGGTGGATGCTCCGATCATTCACGTGAATGGAGATTGCCCGCTGGAAGTCGCTCACGCCGCAAAATTGGCGATCGATTTCCGCCAAAAGTTTAGCCGTGATGTGGTGATCGACATCGTTTGTTATCGCCGCTACGGGCACAATGAAACGGATGAACCCGCGTTCACCCAGCCTAACATGGCGCGCTCCATTGCCGCACATCCTTCTACCGCCGCTATCTACCGCAGCGCGTTGATTGAAAAAGGCATTCTGGATGAAGCTGGTGCCTCCGCTTTGCAAAAAGAGCTGGAAGACGAACTCGAAGATGGTGTCAAAACCCTAGCCGAGCGCGAAACCCAAATGGGGGATAACCCTTATGAAGGCTCCATGGCCGAGGTGCAGCCGCCCTTCACCTTTGATCCGGTGATGACAGGCGTCGAAGCCTCCGAATTAAAGGCGATCGGTGAGAAGCTGCTGCAAACCCCTGAGAGCTTTCATTTGCACCCGACAATTGCGAAGCGCTTCCTGGCGGCCCGTAAAAAGGCGCTTGATGCGTCTGAAGGTTTTGACTGGGCTTACGCTGAGTCCCTGGCTTTTGGCTCTCTTTTGGCTGAAGGTCTAGGCGTCCGCCTTTCCGGACAAGATGTGCGTCGTGGTACCTTCAGTCAGCGCCATTGCGTCTTCTACGACACGGAAACTCGTGAGCGTTATATCCCGCTGAATAACTTGGCGGAGGATCAAGGGCGCTTCTGCGTTTACAACAGCCTTTTGTCAGAAGCAGCGGTGCTCGGCTTTGACTACGGTTACACCTTGCTGGCTTCCAACCTGCTGATCTGCTGGGAAGCGCAATTCGGTGACTTCGTCAACGGTGCACAGGTCATCATTGACCAGTTCATTGCCAGTGCCGAAAGCAAATGGCAGCGTCCGAGCCAGATCACGCTTTTGTTACCTCACGGTTACGAAGGCCAAGGCCCGGAACACTCCAGTGCCCGCCTAGAGCGCTTCTTGCAGCTTTCCGCAGGTCGCAACTGGCAGGTCTGTAACTTCACCACGCCGGCTCAGTATTTCCATGCGTTGCGCCGCCAGATGAAGCGCGGCTTCCGCAAGCCCCTCATCGTCATGACGCCGAAGAGTCTGCTGCGTCATCCAAAGTGTGTTTCTAAAATCAGTGACATGGAAGAAGGGACATCCTTCAAGGAGATCCTGGATGATGACAAGCTGCTAGGACCTGCAGACCGCGTCACGCGACTCATTCTGTGCAGTGGTAAGGTGTATTATGATCTGCTGGAATTCCGTGAGGAAAACAAGATCAAGAATGCTGCAATCATCCGCGTGGAGCAGCTCTACCCGCTGCATGAGGACTTGCTGAAAGAGATCGTCGCCCGTTACCCACGTGCCCAGAAGAATTGGGTCTGGTGCCAGGAAGAGCCCCGCAAGATGGGAGCCTTCACCTACATTCGTAATCGCCTCTCTG
>JAOZVT010000930.1 GCA_025869455.1 Prosthecobacter sp. | reverse complement strand
AGGCACCGGCCAAAAAGACTATGAGTACAAAGTCCAGAATCATAATTCACGATGTTGATATTGGCTGCTTCAAAACATCTCACCGCTCCGCACCCTGAGCTCAACCAACCTCCCGCAGGTTGTATTAAAAGCGCACAAGTGCGAAGCAGTGGGACGAAAGGGATTCTTTGAAATGGGCTGCCTTATCTTCCCAAGCCCAGTCCATGCACGGATAGGAAAGGAATGAGCTTCAAAGGCAGCCACTATTTCACTAAGTGCAAAAGGGGTGCCAAAGTCGAAAATAGCCACATAACTCATTGATGATGAGTTAATTAAAACAAATCAAACCCAGCCATATTCAGAACTTTTATCTGCATTTTGCACAATTCTAGCATGCTGAATCTGGCGAAGTGCAAGAGGCTTCCCCAAGCTTGAGTTTGGCGATTTATAGACTGACATCTGCTGACTGCGGCACTTTGACGACCACCTTTCTCTTGCGAAATCTCCGCTCTCGCGCTCCTTACGCGCCCCGTTTGCTCCATTGCCCAGCCAGGGTAATGATGGCCAGCGGTATCCCAACACACGTTACTCATTATCATGTCCACCGACGCCAAGAACAACACCGCCCTCATGGAGAAAATCGTCTCTCTTTGCAAGCGCCGCGGCTTCATCTTCCAAAGCAGCGAGATCTACGGCGGCTGTGGTGGTGTCTGGGATTACGGCCCGCTCGGTGCCGAGCTGAAGCGCAATCTGCGCACCGCCTGGTGGAATGCCATGACCCGTGAGCGTGAAGACGTCCTCGGCCTGGATGCCAGCATCCTCATGAACCCCGCCATCTGGAAGGCCAGCGGTCACGTGGACACCTTTGCCGATCTCATGCGTGAGTGCTCGCTCACCAACAAGCGTGTGCGCGCCGACCATGTGGACCCGCAGGACGGCGTGATCATGAATTATACCGGAGCCCAGGCCCCAACGGGTTGGAAGCTGGACCGCGTCATCTCCGTGCTCATGAAAAAAGGTGAGCACATCGAGAGTCTGCGCAAGCGCGTGCGCACTTTGATTGCCTCCAATGCCGGAGAAGCGGCGGGCAAGCCAGAAGAGATCGAACTCTTGGGTGAAGCCAAAGGCGACACCGTGGAAGGCAGCGTGGATTTCCACCCGGAAACCGGTGGGGCCCTAGGCCCCGCGCGTCCGTTTAACCTCATGCTGAAGACCTACCTTGGTCCGACAGCGACTGAGGACGATGTGACCTACCTGCGCCCTGAAACGGCCCAGGCCATCTTTGCCCAGTTCAAAAACGTCTTCGATTCCAGCCGCATGAAGGTCCCCTTCGGCGTCTGCCAGATTGGCAAAGCCTTCCGCAACGAAGTCACGCCCAAAAACTTCACCTTCCGCAGCCGCGAGTTCGAGCAGATGGAACTCGAATTTTTCATCAAGCCTGATGAAGCCGTCGAGATCATCAGCGGCGAAGTCGCCCAGTGGAGCGAAAACGCTGACCTCAGCGAACCGCAGCCCAACTGGGGCTGGGACATGTGGCACCGCTACTGGGTGGCCCAGCGCACCCGCTTCTATGAAGGCATCGGCCTCGGCGGCGTGCTGGAGTACTACTGGCAGACGCCAGATGATCTGGCCCACTATGCCCGCGCCTGCGTGGACATCCTCTGCGACTTCCCCTTCGGCACCGAAGAGCTGGAAGGCATCGCCGCCCGTGGTTCATTCGACCTCACCGCCCACCAGACCGCCAGCGGCAAGACCCAGGAAGTCTTCGACGAAGACCTCAAAAACGCCGCCGCCAAGCTCACCAACGAGCAGAAAGAAGCCCTCATCCAGAAGCGCCTCGCCGCCGAGCAAGCCAAAGTCAAAGGAGAGCCGATGCCCGAAGCCGATGTCCGCGCGTGGTTTGAACGTCTGTTCAAAGGCAACTACGTCCCCCACGTCATCGAGCCCTCCGCCGGCCTCGACCGCATGGCCCTGGCTATCATCGCCAATGCCTTCAATGAGACCGAGAAGACCGATGAAAAGGGTAAAAAGGAAGTCATCACCGTCCTCCGCCTCCACCCCCGTGTCGCCCCGATCAAAGTCGGCGTCTTCCCGCTACTGAAGAACAAGCCTGAACTGGTGGCTAAAGCACGCGAGGTTTATGCTCTGCTGAAGAAACACATGAACGTGTTCTACGACGAGACCGCCTCCATTGGCCGGCGCTATGCCCGCCAGGACGAAGTCGGCACCCCCTTCGGCATCACCATTGATTTCGATACCTTGGGCGAAAAAGGCCCTGAGTTGCAGGACACCGTCACCCTCCGCCATCGCGATGGTGGCGAGCAAGAGCGCGTGAAGATCTGTGATCTTCTGCCGAAATTGCTGGCGGCGGTGAGTTGAGTTTCGACAAACTTAATCGGCCTCCGTGATGCACGCATCCGGAGGCCTTTTTTATGACTCAACTTTTCTTCGTCGGGCTATCAAAGATAATGCGTAGTCTTGACGACCTGCCCTATTCTCGTCAAATATAACACTATGGAAACAATCTCTACGGCAATCATCTCTGCCGTCGCATCCGGCCTAGCCACGGATGCGATTAAAGCAGGATATAATAATCTTAAAGAGATGATTTTCGCATCATCCTCAACAAAAGAAATATCGGCACTTGAACAAGCAATCGCCGCACTAGAGATTTCGGCATTCAATCTCGCGAAGGCAGTGGAGGAATCCCGAATACTTCAGGACAAAGAGGTTACAAATGAAGCATCAAAACTCATTAGAGAGATTAGGTGCCACGTATCATTCAACGATAGCCATAATACCATAGCTTCTGAAGGGTCAAAGGCAGTAGTTATAGGTGGCAATGCTGGAGATGTGAGTCTGTAAGTTAATCCAGAGATGTTTCACCCTACACCAGAGGAATTACAGCGCCAAATTTCGGAGCTACAGGCGCAATTAGCTATTACACAAGGCAAACCCCTTGCGACTAATGAAAGCATTACAGCATCTCAAGGGAGTTCATTAATCAAAATTAGCGGCAATGTTTTTGGAAATGTAACTCTTCATACCGGGACTGGACCTTCCCCAAGACAACTGTTAGTTCACTACTTACAAATACTTATCACCGATTGTCAAAGATTAAATATTGACAATGTCGATAAAAAGGTTGCGCTAGAAGCTTCATCATTGATGAGGTTAAGCGCGGTCTTCACAATGCCGTCTATCAGTACTTTTTCAAATGTTCGTGGCGCAGTCACGCATTTGAGAGGCTCTAACTCACTGATAGAATTTGTTAGCCGCAATTCGCATACTGTTTTACTAGGCAAACCAGGAACAGGGAAAACTGCTTTTTCAAGTTTTCTTTGCCTGTGCATTGCAGGCCATTTAACTCAAAATGCTGAAATTAGTTTATCACTATTGGGACCGTTATGGAAGTCAGGCACTCCGCTTCCTCTGAGAATAAAGCTAAAAGAATACGCCAATACTTCCATGTTAAAGGGGTTGTCCTTATGGGATCATCTCAAAAAAAGTTGGAGCGGGGCTTTAGAGGGGTTTTCAGACCCCGTTCGCCAACACCTATTAAGTGAAGGTGGCCTGCTAGTTTTAGACGGTTTAGACGATATTTCAGAAGAGTTTGATCTCCGTCGGAAGTTAAGGGAATCAATATTAGCATTCCATAAACAGTTTCCTAATGTACGTCAACTCATCACAAGCCGCACATACGTTTATATCGATAAAGAATGGCAGCTTCCAGGGTTTCAATTAGCGGAAATCGCCCCCTTCGTAAAACAACAACAAGAAACATTTATTGATCGCTGGCATGCAGAAAGCATTCGCCTAGATAATCCCCCCAGAGCCGGACGGTGCAGAAAGTTAAAGGAAGTGTTATCTGACCATACAGATATTGAGGAAATATCAAGAAATCCTCTTATTTTGACACTCATTTCATCATGGT
>JAOZVT010000929.1 GCA_025869455.1 Prosthecobacter sp. | reverse complement strand
ACCTCCGCCACGGCTAAGAGCTGCCTGAAACAAACTCAGGATCAGATCTTTGCCCTGGGAAGCCAGATGGCAGTCTATGAAAATGCAGCCCTCCGCCGCCTGGGGGCAGCCCTGGAGTGGCGGCTGACCCATGCCGAGAGTGAGGAACAGGCCACCCACATCCGGCACCTGCTCACCGCCCAGAATGCCCTGGCCCAAGTGCTGCCGGACCTGATGCACGCCACCCGGGCCAGCCGTTCCCTGCGTCTGCTGTTCGACAATGCCCGCAATCATCACGATGGCTACGCGCTGGAGCGTCACGTGAAAGCCGTGTCACAACGCATCGAGGTGGCGGCCAATCGCTGCATCTCCATGCTGGGAGACGCGGCCCATCCCTACCTGGAAAATCGGCCCCCAATCGCCCAAGTGCTGAATTTGCCCGAGAAGGACGAAAACGAATATGCACGCGCTTTCAAACTGGCCAACGTCTGCGCAGAGGCTCTGATCCCGCTCTTTGTCCGCCTGATGGGGGACCTCTGTGGCATTGCCCTAGCAGCAGAAAAGGAACTGGAGGAAGCCCCGCTCTCCAATCCCTACGCGCCGCCGACTCCCGCACCCGAAATGGCCGCCCCCAGCCAGCCGAGCACGGATCTAGGCCTGCCTGCTCCTAATTTTAATGCGTAATCCGGATATCAAAGACCAGGAAATGCCGATGGAGTGCTTTGGGCATTTGTCATTTGCCTGAGATTCGTCATGCTGTACCTCCGGCCCCTTTTCTATTTCCCACCATGCTCCCAGTTTTTGAACAACTCGAACTCCTCAAACGCGGCACCGTGACCATCCACAGCGAAAAAGAACTCGCTGCCAAATTGGCCAAGGGCAAACCGTTGCGCATCAAGCTGGGTGTGGACCCTACCTCTCCAGACATTCACCTGGGTCATGCCGTGGCCCTGAGAAAGCTGCGTCAGTTTCAGGATCTCGGGCACCAGATCGTGCTCATCATTGGTGACTTTACCGCCATGATCGGGGACCCCAGCGGCCGCTCTTCCACCCGCCCTGCCCTGACCTATGACGAAGTCCTGGCCAATGCCAAGACCTACACCGACCAAGCCTTCCTGGTGCTGGACAAAGACAAAACGGAGGTCGTCTTCAATGGCTCCTGGTTCAAAGAGATGCCTTTCATGGAAGTGATCAAGCTCAATGCCCGTGTCACCCTCCAGCAAATGCTTCAGCGGGAAGACTTCAAAAACCGCGTGGCCAACGGCACCGAGGTCCGCCTGCACGAGCTCCAGTACCCGATCATGCAGGGCTGGGACAGCGTGGTGGTGAAGTCCGATGTCGAAATCGGCGGCAGCGACCAATTGTTTAACATCCTGGTAGGCCGCGACCTGCAAAAAGAAGAAGGCATGGAGCCGCAAATCTGCATGACCCTGCCCCTGCTGGAAGGTCTGGATGGCGTCAAAAAAATGTCCAAATCCCTGGGCAACTACGTGGGCCTGACCGATGCACCGAAAGACATGTTCCCTAAACTCATGAGCATTCCAGATGAGCTCATGGCCAAGTACTACCTGCTCGTTCTGGGCGAGGAACTGGATGCCTCCATGCATCCGAATGAAGCTAAAAAACAACTCGCTGCCAAGTGCGTCACGATCTACCACAATGAGGAAGAAGCTCGGGCTGCACGCGAAAATTGGGAAACGCGCAACAAAGACCTGACCAAGGCAGAGTGGCCTCTACTCACCCTCAGTGATCGGCGCGATGTGCTTGGAGTCGTCCAGCACGCTTACCTTTCCGTCTTCAATCAAACCATGTCCGGAGGAGACGTCCGCCGCCTCATCCAGGGTGGCAGCATCCAGCTCAACGGCGAGAAACAAACCGACCCGAAAGCCGAACCCGCCTGGGAAACCGGAGCCGTGCTGAAGCTGGACAAAAAGCGCAGCGTGAGACTGGCCTAGCTTTTTGTTAGGCCTAACAACCGAGAGATTGATACCTGTCAGCCCCAAAAGAGCAACACCGCATAACCCAGGCAAGCGAGCCTCCGCGAGCAGCGCCTGGGGGGGAGCGGTCACTATGACCTCACCGAATGGAGATGCTCAGCCGATGGTCGTGATCAATCGCGGAGTTCGGGTTCAAAGCTCTTGCTGATCTCCACATGGGCCGCCGCTACGGTGGCCTCACGTGCTCGGATCTCGGCATAACGCACGGCAAAGCTCCCAGGCTCAGTCGAACCCATGAGCAAATGCCTCGATTCTCCGACCAGCGCATCCATCCGCTCCTTCGTGATCGGCGGCTTTTCTTCCATCGCTTCATCCATCATCACCACCAACTGCGAAAGCTGCCTCAGCCAGGAGAAACGCTCGTTTTCAGTCAGCAACTGCAGTAGCTGCAGCGGCGACAGGGTCACCTTTTCTTCCTTCTCATACACCGCGCGTTCGGTGTTCATCAGCAGCTTGTGCAGGCTGAGAAGCTGGTTACGGAGGGTTGGCAGGGGATGATCGTTCATGGTATTTCATAGTGCAGCCGAAGAAGACCGCAAGCTCCGCCTCCACAGGACAAAGCCGAGCTTCGGCCTCACCATGTTTCCAAAGGGGCGCTGCAAAACCTAAAGTTTTTCCAGCAGTAGCCGTGCGATGGCAACTGCCTGGGCCGTATTGGCCTTGGGATCATCTGAGAGATTGACCCAGACCGAGAAGCGAATCCCGTTTTTGAAGAAGACGTGTTGCAGACCTTCCTTGGCCAGAAAGGCGTACTCGCCGACGTCGGGCAAATCCTCGGCTTCCGACTTGGCGCGAAAGTCCTTCAGTTCCTGGAGCGTCGCCTTGCGCATCCAGCCGACCTTGATGGAGTCCAGCACAGGCAGTTCCATCTGTATCGTGCCAGTCGTCATGCGCTTGCGCCCGCCTTTCCAGCGGTATTCCAGCACCTCAGTGGTGGGATACTTTTCACTCTTCGAATACTTCATCTCCGCCTCACCAGCAGGCTTCCCCGCAATCTTCGCCGCCTCCTCCAACGTGAACAACTGGTCGAGCTTGCCCGCGTGTTCCATCACCGCCTGATCCCGGGCAGCCGCTAGGGCCAGAGGCATCACCAAAACAGAGAGGGCTGAAAGGAAACTGAGTATGTATTTCTTCATCAGGCCTGAGTTTAAAAGGGAGATCCGAGTTGTCTCCCAAAAAGTCGCTACCTGGGTTTCTATCAAGTTGCAGCCTGTCCCCATTTCCAGCTTGGTTAATCACTCTTTATTCTGTTAAATCTTCACATGAGATCGAATCCGCTTACTCGCCGTAACTTCCTAGGCACCGCCATTGCAGCCGCCGCCACCGGCTTCACCCTTCCCCGGCTCGCTTCTGCCGCCGCCAAGCCAAACTCCATCTTCAACGGTGTGCGCATCGGCTGCATCACCTATAGCTACCGCAGCATGGCAAAGACGGCTGAGGAGACGCTCAAGGCGTTGCTTGATGACGGCCTCAGCGAGACCGAACTCATGGGCGGCCCGATCCAGGACTTCGCGGGAATCAAAGGCAAAGCCACCGACGCAGAGCGTGAGCAGCAGCTCGCGAAGTGCCGTGAACTGCGGAAAATGTACAACAACGCAGGCGTCAACATTCACATCCACAAGATGGGCTTCGGACAGTCGAATGAAGAGATTGAGTTCAGCTTCCTCGTCGCCAAAGCGCTGGGCTGCACTGGCGTGACCACCGAGCGCAACGCCATCCTCGCTGCGCGCGTCGCACCCTATGCTGACAAGCATAAGATCTGGGTTGGGTTTCACAACCACACCAACAACTTGCCCGAGATGGACCAGCAGGACGCCATCCTGGATCTCGGCCAATACATCGGCTTTAACCTCGACATCGGCCACTACGTTGCAGGTACCCAGGGCAAGTCAC
>JAOZVT010000928.1 GCA_025869455.1 Prosthecobacter sp. | reverse complement strand
AAAGTTTGGGACTACATCAAGACCAAGGGTCTCCAAGACGCGAACAAGAAAACCCTCATCAATGCAGACGCTGCCCTAAAGAAGGTTTTCGGTGGCAAAGAACAGGTGACCATGTTTGAGATGACCAAGCTCATCTCTGGCCATGTGAAGTAAGTTCTCAGACAGCGGTGTCTATTTTTGAAGATGGCTGGAGGTTCGCCTCCAGCCATCTTTCTTTTTGCACCCGGCTCAGCGCCTTAAACACACGCTCCGCCTTCAGTGCCCCAGACAGATCCGCCTGCGGCCAGGAGCCCAGCAACCACAGTGGGCCACGCCCCCGCGTGTATTTGGCCCCCTTGCCTTCGCGATGTTGATCCAGCCGCTTCATCAGATCATTCGTGATGCCGCAATACAAGCTGCCATCCCGACAGCGCAGCACATACAGGCACCACGGCTTAGCCGCAGCCAAAGCGATCTCGGCTGGCTCACTCACAGGCACTAGCTGGAAAGAGCCTCCCCTTCAAAAGGCACCGTCTCAGGTTCAGGCGCACGCCCCAGGATACGATTGATCACCTTCCCCAGATCATCCACCGCCAGATAACACAGCGGCACCAGGTAAAGCGTGATCACTGTGGCAAACAAACTGCCATAGCCCATAGACACAGACACCGGTGTTAGGAACTGCGCACTCGTAGCCTGCGCAGCGCGATTGTCCCCAAAGATGGCCACCAAAATATGGCTGATGCCCGGAGGTGCGCTTTCGATCAAACTGCCAAATTCAAAGATCAGCGGCATCAGCCCCACAAAGGTCGTGATCTGCGTCAGAAAGATCGCCCGGAAACGACTCCGCCCACCTTCCTGCACCGCATACTTCAGATCTCCCGTCTCCGCCCGCAGTTGATTGATCCGGTCCACCAGCACCAGCGTGTCATTCACGATCACCCCCGTCACCGCCAGCATCCCACACACACTCATGCTGCTGAGCGGCATGCCATGAAACAAATGCCCGATCACCGCCCCCACAATGCCAAAGGGCACCACCAGCAGCACAATGAAAGGCTGCGTGTAGCTTTTGAAAGGAATGGCCATCAGCGCATACATGCCCAGGAAGATGATCGCCAGCGCCCACTTGCCTGCTGCGGCCCCTTCCCGCTGCGCCCGTGCCTCTCCCTCAAAACTCCACTGAATGTGCGGATGCGCGGCCAGCAGCTTTTCCACAAACACCTGCGCAGAGGCCCGCACCGCCGCAGGCTCCGTCGTCGCCTTATTCACATCCGCCGTGATGTTCATCGCCCGTCGCCTATCCACCCGCTTGATGTTCGTGTAGCTTTTCCCCACCTTCACCTCCGCCACCCGTGAAAACGGAATCTCCAGGCCGGAGGCCGTGCGCACGCGCATCGTTTCCAGCGTCGCCAGATTTTTCCGATCCTCCCGTGGGTAGCGCAGCATCACCTTCACCTCATTCCGCCCACGCTGGATACGCTGCACCTCATTGCCATAAAAAGCCTGCCGCACCTGCCGCGCCAGATCACTTACCGTCACCCCAAAGGACTCCGCCTCCGGCTTCAGCCGCAGTTGGATCTCATTGCGCCCCGTGTCCAGAGAATCGGCGATGTCAAACACGCCCGAGTAAGTCGCCAAGTGCGCTTTGATCTTCTCCGAAATCTCCAGCAACTCCTCAGGATCCGTCCCCGTCAGTTGCAGGTCAATCGGGTCGCCACTGCGGATGATCTCCGCGCGGAAGCTCAGCTCCTCAGCCCCCACGATCTCGCCAATGCGCTCACGCCAGTCCTTGGCCATCTCCACCGTATTCACCTTCAGGCTGCGTTCCTCCGGCCCATAAGTCTCCAGATTCACCTCCCCCAGATGCGACGTACCATTGCCACCGCTGCTGCTGGAGGTCAGGCGCGTCGTCCCCGTCGTCGCCAAAATAGCCCGGATCACCGGCTTCCCATCCGGCCCCACGTAATCCTTCTTCATCTGTTCGGCGATCTTGTAGATCCGCTGAATATGCGCATCCGTCACCTCAAACGGTGTCCCCTCCAGCATCGCCAGCTTCGCCTCGATCCGCTCACTCTGCACCCGTGGGAAAAAGATCCACAAAATGCGCCCGCTGAAAAAGAACGCACAGAGCACGATCAAGCCCCCCACAAAAGTCGCCAGCGCGGTGTAGCGATGATGCACACACCAGCCCAAAGAAGGCCGGTAAACCTTGTTCACAAACTTCCGCAGCGTCCGCTCAGACCAGCGATGCACCGGCCCCAAAATATCCGAAGCCCCACTCAGCCCCGGCACCGGATGCGCCAGGTGGGAGGGCAGCACGATCTTCGTCTCCACCAGCGCGATCAACATCACCAGGATAAACACAATCGCGATCGGCTTAAACATCATCAAAAAATCACTCGACCCAATCGCCATCGGCAAAAAAGCCACCACCGTCGTCAGCACCCCAAACGTAATCGGCACCGCCATCTCCCGCGTCCCCTGAATGGAGGCCTCCAGCGGTGACAAACCGCGCTGCCTCAGCGTATCCACATGCTCAGAGATCACGATGGCATCATCCACCACAATCCCCAGCACCAGGATGAAGCCAAAGAGCGAGGACAGATTGATCGCAATGTCAAAATAAGGCATCAGCGCAATCGCGCCTAAAAAGCTAGCCACCATCCCCACCGCCACCCAAAACACCGCATCCAAACGCAGAAACAAACCCACGCACAGAAACACCAGGATCAGACTGCTCTGCGCATTCTGAATCAGCAGATTGATCCGCCCCGTCACGATCTTTGACCGATCATTCCAGAACTCAATCTTCACCCCATCCGGCATCCGCGCCTGCGTCTCCTTAATGTAAGCCTTCACCTCTTCCGCAATGGTGATGGCATTCTGCCCCCCTTCCCGCATCACATTCACCACCACGCAGCGCTTCCCATTCAGCCGCGCCAGCAGCGGATTCTCATTGAAGCCATCCTTGATCATGGCGATCTCCCCCAGCGTCAGCTTCGTACCATCAGGCCGGGTTAAAATCACCACCTGCGCATAATCCTCCCCCGTGTAAGCACGGCCCCGTGTGCGGATGGACACATCTCCCGCCTCCGTCTGCACCACCCCCGCAGGCAGATCCAGCGCACTGTTGCGGATCGCCTGGCTCACGCGCTCCAGATTCAGCCCATACTTCCGCAGCGTCCCCTCAGGGATCTCAATCGCGATCTCATACGGACGCACCCCCGAGATACCCGTGTGCGTGATCCCCGGCAGCGCGCCGATCTCATCCCGAATCTGCTCCCCCAGGCGGCGCAGGTCCGCCTCCGCCATATCCGCCGCCACCGCCACCGTGATCACCGAATGGAAATTATCCTCCAACTGGATCGTCGGGCGCTCCGCCAAATCCGGCAGATTTGGAATCGCATCCACACGGATTTTAATATCATCCAGCACCTCACGCGGATCCTTCCCATCCTCCACCTCCACAAACACCGACCCGCCACTGGAACCCGCCGTGGAATTGATATGCTTAATGTTAGCCACCTGCTGGATCGCCTCCTCAATCTTCAGCACAATGCTCTCCTCCACCTCCTCTGGAGCCGAGCCAGGATAAGGCACCGTGATCGAAATGATCCGTGAAGGCATATCAGGAAACACCTCCAGCGGAATGCGATCCGTCATCAACGTGTACACCCCCGCGATCATCGCCCCAAACATGAGGAGATTCGCGGCGACGGGATTACGGGCAAACCAAGAAATCATGAGAAAACAAAAAGACTAAAAAACAAACGCCCACACAACACCGAAGATCGTGCCAAGCACCAGAAACCCAACATAAAAGCCTCCACCTCCCCCCCAGAGCCCAGAATCCCCCCCAAAGCAACCAAACAACACACCCCAAAAAACCTCCCCATCCCTCCCCCTCCTGTAAATCCTTCAATCCTGCCATCTTG
>JAOZVT010000927.1 GCA_025869455.1 Prosthecobacter sp. | reverse complement strand
TCCTGCGTAGTTTTGGCCATTGGTGACAAAGTGGATAACTTCAAACTTAAGCGGGCAGAACCCTACAAGCAGATCATGGCCCTCACCGTCTCTGAAGTCACTCCTGAGATCATCAAAGAAAAACTCAGTGAAATGCAGGGCATGCGCCGCCAGGGAGACAGCATCTTGGGAGACAACGCCAAAGCGAGCAAAAAGAAAAACCGCCGGGCCAAGATGATGCAGACAGAAGTGAGTGAGGAAGATGGATTCACCCACCCCACCATGATGGAAGGCTTAGCTCTTGCCCGAGCGTCCGAACTCCGCCAACCTGAACGCGATGGCCATTTCCTGCGAATGTTCGGCCAGAGTGACCGCCAGATTGCCGATAGCAACAGCTCTGAGGGCAGCATTCCCCAAGTGCTCATGCTGATGAATGGCGAAGCTCAAAGTGTGCTGCGTAACCCGAAGTCTCTGGTGCTGGCCACCGCCGCAGGTCAGGTCACTCCAGAACAAAAAGTGGAGTCTCTCTACTACAGCTTTTTCTCCCGGAAACCGACGGAAAGTGAAATGAACGCTTCTAAACAAGCGCTCGAATCTGGACTCACTTCTGCCGACCTGACTTGGGTGCTCTTCAATGCCCGTGAGTTTGTCTTTGTTCAGTAATCTTCAGCCTTTCTCGCTATGAACACCCCTCTTCGTTCTCTCGATTCGATCTCGCGCCGCCAATTCGCCGAGCATGTGGCCAAAGCGACCCTAGGAGTCACTTTGCTACCCCATCTCCTGAAAGGTGAGGCTGCGACACCTTCCTCAAAAGCTCTGCCTGGATTTGGCAAAGCCAAGAATGTGATCTGGCTGCAAATGATCGGAGGCATGTCCCACATTGACACCTTGGATCCGAAAGCCGGGGATTCCAAAGGCCCAGGAGATCCCATCACGACCAAGGCTGGTTATCAGCTCGGCGCTTACTTGCCCACTCTGGCGAAAGATCATTCTGAGAAGCTGGCCATCATTCGCAGCATGTCCTCCAAGACGGGCGTGCATGCTTCTGGCCAATATTTGATGCGCACAGGCTATGAGCAACGAGGCACCATCAAACATCCCATTCTGGGGGCTTGGGCACAGGAATTGTTAGGCAAAAGCAGCCAAACACTTCCCTCCACCGTCTGCGTGGGCCGCTCACCTGAGCATGGCAATGGCTTCTTTTCCGCTGCATTCAGTCCCCTGCCCATTCACGATCCTGAAGCTGGCCTTCAGTATGCCCAGTTTGACGCTGCTCCTGCAATTATGAGCAAGCGGCTGGCCTTGCTCAATCAAGTGGACGCAGGCTTCCGAGCCAAATTTCAGGACACGAACCTGAAAGCCTATTCCGACTTTTACGACGATACACTCAAGCTCCTCAGCACCGAAGACCTCAACGCCTTTCGACTCACAGAAGAAGACAGTGCTGCACGCGAGAAATACGGCATGAACAAATTTGGGCAGGGATGCATGCTCGCTCGCCGCTTGGTCGAGCGCGGTGTCCGCTTCATCGAAGTAGCTCACGGCGGCTGGGATATGCACAATGACATTGGCGATGGCATGGAAGACAATGGAACCATCCTCGACACAGCCCTTGCCGCCCTGTTAAGCGATCTGCAATCCCGTGGCCTTCTGGAAAGCACCCTGGTCGTGCTCTGTTCCGAATTCGGACGCAGCCCCAAGATCAACAGTCGCAACGGACGTGATCACCACCCAAAAGTCTTTAGCACGCTCCTAGCTGGTGGCCCAGCAAAGGGTGGAACCATCTATGGGTCTAGTGACAAGGAAGGCAGTGCACCAGCAGATAAGCAGGTCACCATCCAAGACTTCCATACTACCATCGGCCATGCCATGGGTATGAATGTGGATCAGGTGATCATGTCCCCAAGCAATCGACCATTCACCGTTGGCGATAAAGGAACCGTCATCGCTGAAGTATTGGCATGACGGCCATTTTCCAAGAGAGGATCATTTGCCCGCTGATTCACTCTTTTGGCCAATAGTATTCCACGAAGAGCTTCCTTGTTACCTGACTCTAGAAAGTCTTGAAGCGTGTAGTTGTCTAATGTCCCATAAAATGCCCCAACTGCGTTAGCTAGAGCGCCTTTAAAGCCACAGCAACCATTGATCGGGCAAGTATTAGTAGCACTATCAAAACACTCCACCAATGGAGATGAAGTCTCCGTGCGCCGAACGAGGCTGCCTATCTGGATATCCTCAGGCTTCATTGCCAATTCGATTCCCCCGCCCCGGCCACGGCGAGTGGATAAATATCCCTGTTTGGTCAGGTTATTCACCACCTTCACTAGATGGTGTCGTGAAATATTGTAAGCATCCGCAACTTCATGAAGAGGAAACGGTCCCCCTTTGACTGCCCCAAAAAGTAGAACTCTAAGGGAATAGTCGGAAAATAAACTCAAGCGCATATTTTAAAGGTACGCCTTTTTTCCTCTGAAGGGTCTATTTTACAGGTAAGGAATTTGTAAGGAATTTAAAATATCAGCTTAAATTTAATAATTTCCATAATTATATTAAATAAAAGAAAATGAAAAACATTTATTTAAAATAAATGTTTTAAGTTCAGGTTGTGGCAGGTAGGTATTATTGCCTAGATATATAGTTTAATATAAATTCATCCATCTAGCAAAGTTGCCACAATTCCTGGCGATTATAGCTGTGGCATTTTTATATTTTTTTAACGGGTTTTGACCGCCTTTTAATTCGCGGCTTCTCACCCTCATCGGAACAGTTCACCCATGGACATCATTCTAATAAGCGGGGTCACTCTCGCACTCTTCATCTACCTCTTCGCGGCCATGTTCCTGCCAGAGAAATTCTAAATCCCCTATCGACCATGCACACGACCGACTGGCTACAATTCGCTCTTTTCATAGCCTTGCTCACGCTCATCACCAAACCACTGGGAATCTATCTAACGCAGGTGTTGGATGCGGAGGGCAAAACATTTCTTGATCCAGTCATCCGCCCGATAGAGCGGCTGACTTATCGGCTGATGGGCGTGAAGCACAGCCAGGAACAAGATTGGAAACAATACACCATCGCCATGCTAATCTTCAGCTTAGTTGGCTGTGCATTCACCTTTCTCATCCTGCGATTGCAACACCTGCTACCGCTGAACCCTCAGGAATTACCAGGGTTGAGCAATCATCTAGCTTTTAATACGGCGGTCAGTTTCACCACGAACACGAATTGGCAGAGTTACGGCGGCGAAGGCACGATGTCTTACTTCTCGCAGATGGTGGGACTGACATTTCACAACTTCGCCTCTGCCGCCACGGGCATTGCCATTGCGGCTGCGTTAGTGCGTGGAATTGCGCGGCACTCAGCACAGACGCTGGGAAATTTCTGGGTCGATCTAGTGCGCACGACTTATTACCTGCTGCTACCCCTGTGTCTGGTATTCGCGGTGTTTTTGATTTCACAAGGCATGATTCAAAACTTCAAGCCCTATGAAACAGCGAAGCTCATTGAGCCCACTGGCGAGGTGCAAACTCAAACCATTGTCCAAGGCCCGATGGCTTCACAGGTAGCCATCAAAATGCTAGGCACCAATGGCGGCGGTTTCACCAATGCCAATGCGGCACAACCTTTTGAAAATCCCACACCACTTTCTAACTTCATACAAATGCTGTCGATCTTCGCCATTGGCAGCGGGCTCACTTATTACCTTGGCCGCATGGTAAAAAATCAGCGCCATGGCTGGGCTGTGTGGGCAGCAATGATGATCCTCTTTGTCAGCAGTGTATTGATCTGCTGGTGGGCGGAAGCGAAGGGGAATCCTATTCATCACAGTCTAGGTCTGATAGCAACAGACGGCAATATGGAAGGCAAAGAGGTGCGCTTTGGCGTTTTCAATTCCTCACTGTTCGCCACCATCACCACGGCAGCCTCCTGCGGGGCGGTCAACTCCATG
>JAOZVT010000926.1 GCA_025869455.1 Prosthecobacter sp. | reverse complement strand
TGGATCAAGTGGCCCTGGTGCGGAGTGTACACACCACGGCGATCAATCATGACCCTGCCTGCACGTTTGTGATGACGGGCAATGAAGTACCGGGGAAAGCCAGCATCGGCTCCTGGCTGGCCTATGGGTTAGGCAGCGAGAGCAATGACCTGCCCGCGTTTGTGGTCTTTACCCCCAGTTTCCCACCCGAAAGTGCCGCTCAGGCGTTGTTCACGCGCATGTGGAGCAGTGGATTCTTACCCACCAAATATTCCGGCGTGGCGCTGCGCGGCCAGGGTGATCCTGTGCTCTTTGTGAAGAATCCGCCGGGCGTAAATCCTGGGGATCGGCGTACGATGCTCAACACGCTAAACCAGCTCAATGAGATCAACCATGCCCGAATAGGCGACCCTGAAATTCAGACCCGAATAGCCCAATACGAGATGGCTTTCCGCATGCAAAGCAGCGTGCCTGAGCTGACCGATCTGAGCAAGGAAAGCAAGGCGACACTGGAAATGTATGGCGAGGATGTACACCGTGCGGGCAGCTTTACCCACAGTGCCCTTTTGGCGCGGCGACTGATCGAAAGAGGCACGCGTGTGGTGCAAATCCTGCACCGAGGCTGGGATCAGCATAACAGCCTGCCCAAGCACTTGCGCAATCAGGTGAAGGATACGGATCAAGCCACGGCAGCTTTGGTGATGGACCTCAAACAACGCGGTTTACTGGATGACACACTGGTCGTCTGGGGTGGCGAATTTGGCCGAACGGTTTACTCCCAAGGTACACTAACCGCTGACAATTATGGACGTGATCACCATCCGCGAAACTTCTGCATGTGGATGGCCGGAGGTGGAGTGAAAGGCGGCTCCGTCTTTGGTGAAACGGATGATTTCAGTTATAACATTGTGAAAGATCCCGTGCATATCAATGACCTGAACGCGACGATTCTTCACTTGTTAGGGATTGATCACAGTCGATTCAGCTTTAAATTTCAGGGCTTGGACCAGAGGCTAACGGGAGTGGAAGAACACCATGTGGTGAAAGGCATCTTGGCCTAGACTTTAGTCATTGATAAAGAAATGACTTATTGACCCCAAAGGCGGGTTCATGCTTAGGCTATGGCATCAGCGAGCCGTCTGTATCTATTTATGAGCCAACGACACTACAAGACCTTGGGCACGATTGCCACTGTGACTTTAGTGCTATGCTTATGGGCCAGCGCTTTGCTGATGCCTACCCCCATCCAACATGAACCCCTGCGAGTGGCTGTGGGGATGTGGCCGGGGGCGGAACCGTGGATTTTAGCCCGCGAGGCCGGAGAGATTAACCCATCACGGGTCAATCTGGTGGAAATGAACTGGACTTCTGCTGCCATGCGGGCTGTGGGAAATGGCGTGGTGGATGCAGCGGTCTTATCCTTGGATGAAGTTATCCGCCAGATCCATCAGGGATACCCTCTAAAGATCGTCATGGTCACGGACATTTCGCGAGGGGCCGATTTGCTGATGGCCAATCCGACACTGACCAGCATCCAAGATCTCAAAGGCCGCAGGATTGGCTATGAGCCACGCACATCTGGGGCTTGGCTGTTAAGTAAAGCCCTGAAAAATGCGACCCTTAAACTTGCAGACGTTCAGCAAGTGCCTCTCAATCCAGGAGAGGTGGAAGAAATTTATGAAGAACTGAATCTGGACGGGGTGGTTCTATCTGAACCTTGGAGGCAGCGTTTGAACGGACTCAATTTAAAAAACCTTTATGATTCATCGAGTCCAAACTCCTTCATCGTGCGGGTACTCGCTGTGCATTCAGATGCAATCACAGATCACCGAGAAGCATTGATCTCCATCCTTCGAGCTCATTTTAAATGGATGCCAAAGCTACAGCATGAAGAGGTTATTTCTGGCTCAATTCTACGCCGTGAAGGTATTTCCAATGAGGTGTTCCAGAATATTTTAAGTCATTTAGAAATGGTAAATTTGGAGCGCAACCAAGCCTTGTTAAGTCAAAGGGAACCGTGGTTAGGCAAGCTTTTTCAAGACCTCCAAATTGATCTCGTTGAAGACACGACTTCTGGCGCACCTCTCAACCCATCCGATGTTTTTGATGCGGAATTGCTGGAGGAATTGCCATGAAGTATCTGCTACATTCCCTCCAATTTAAGATTTCTGTTTCGCTTTTTTTGGTGGGAGCCACCTTGATCAGCATCAGTGCTTATCGGGTCAAAGCACGGTCACTCCAGATGCAGAGAGATACGATGGAACGCTTGGCTTTTGCGGAGGGGTCAAGGCTTTCTGGCATGGCGCAGCATCTTTTGAGGAGAAAGGCCTCAAGGGCCGCTGATTTGGAATTGAGCTATAGCTCGACCAATAAAGATCTTCGATTGGGGCTGATCATTGATGGGCAGAACAGTGTGCGTCATGCTACCATGCAGCAAATGCGAGGGCTTAAGCTGAGTGAAACACCGCTGGCCATGATTGAACCCAAACTCAATGAGGTGCGTGAATCGATGGAGGGCGTGGTGGAGGAGACGAAAGCTGGGGAAGATCTCATCGCTATTTTCCCATTCTGGGAAGGTTTAGAGCAAGGAAAGGGCAGTGTGATTTTAGCCTATGACTTAAAAGCTCCATTCGCCGCAGCTTCCGCAGTAGCTTGGCATTCTCTCTTGGCTCAGTCATTGGCGCTGACAGGTGGCTGTCTAGCTCTCTGGCTATTGCTCAAAAAAGTGGTGACGGATCGGGTAGAAGATTTGGTGAGCCAAGTCCATGGTATGTCTTTGGAAACTGAACCCATGCCCGTCATCCCTGGGCTGGATGAACTGGCGCAAGTTTCACAATCCATCCGGCTCACCCATGATCGGCTGAGACATTCGGAACAAAGGTTCCACCAGATTGCGGCGACCATGCGTGATGTCTTCTGGTTAGCTCCGGTGGAGTCCACCAGCTATGCGTTTGTCAATGAAGCTTACACCACTGTTTTTTCCCGCACCACTTCCCGCCTAGCCAACTATCGTTGGGATTGGCTGCATGGGGTGGTGCGGGAAGATCGGCATCGTTGTCTGGAGATGTTACGCACTTTAAGACAAGGTGGTCCCCGGCAAGAAATCGAAGTTCGCATTGCCTCTCCTGAAGGGCACTTGCGCTGGGTGCGCTGCCGTGGGTTTGCTGTTCCCGGAACGCAAGAGGGGATCTGTGCGGTAGCAGGGATCGCGATGGATGTTAGCGAGCGCAAGACGCTGGAGCGGCGGCTTTTGGACACGGCTGAAAATGAGCGGCGGCGCATTGGTATGGACTTGCATGATGACCTCTGCCAACGGCTGGCGGCTGCGCTGATGAAAACCGGGGTCTTGCAGTCCGCGCTTTCGAGAGCAGGTGGAAGCCAGGAGCCTTTGGCCTCTGAACTGGCCAATGATCTTTCTGAAGCCACTGGCATTGCACGTGGCTTTGCGCGTGGTCTTGCTCCGGTGGGAATCGAGGCTCTGGGCATTACCGCAGCGCTGTCCGATCTGAGTGATTTTATCAGCCGAGGTTTTAAAATTCCCTGTCGTGTTGAGTGCTCTGCTGCTGACACGGATCTGACGGGGGAATCAGCCACGCACATCTTCCGCGTAGCTCAGGAGCTAGCCACCAATGCAGCGAAGCATGCGCGCCCGAGCTGGATAGAGATCAGCTTTGAGATGACACATATTGAAGCGCGACTGTTGATCACGCATGACGGCACGCCTTATCAACCCTCAATGGCAGCCATTGAGGGCATGGGCATGCATTTGGTCCGCCAACGATTGGATGCGTTAGGGGCCTCACTAAATTTCTACCCACCCGACTTGGGAGAGGAGCCGATCAGCTCGGTCGAGTGCCTCATCCCGCTTACCACCAACAACGAAACCGCCACCTCTGAAATCTTCTGGGGGGGGGGGGGGGGGGGGGGGGGGGGGGGGGGGGGGGGGGGGGGGGGGGG
>JAOZVT010000925.1 GCA_025869455.1 Prosthecobacter sp. | reverse complement strand
GGCTGCCCGTTTGAAGTTCGGAAGCTACGGCCGCCCACAGAGTTGGACTGGCTTTTGGACCGGGACATGGACATCGCTAGATCGCTCGCAGACTCAGAATCCTATCTGCTGCACCTGGATGTAGAATACGTGAATTTTGATTCTCCTGCTGAGGCGTTTACCGACCCCTGGAGAAGTTTTGAACTCCAAGAGCCCGTCGTAAAAGCCATCGAAAAGCTTTTGCTAAGCTGGGCTATTCAGCCACTGCATTTGATCACAGGTCAGGGGCACCACTTTGTCTGGCGGATCGGACGCAGCTCCGAAGTAGCTGCCAAAATCCGTGCGCTGTGCCCAGCCCCCGAACTCACCGACCTCTGCATGCAGCGCATTCCACCCATTCTGGCTGGGCATATCCAGACTGATGAGCAGGAGACATTCTCCGCCCTGGCCCTGCTCATGGAATACACGGCCCACCGTGTGAAAGCCCTTGCCACAGCGGAAACCAAAATCCCAATCAAGCTTACCGCCGTGCATGTAGGACCTGGGGCGACAGGTCGGCGTGAAATCATTTCCATTGATGTTTCAGAGTACGGTGACCCGCTGCATACCCGGATGATTCGGATGCCGTTCACTTATTACTTAAAGCCGTGGGTGACGGGACTGGCCAAATCTCTCGGAGTGGATGGAGAGATCCCAGCATTTTGCTCCATCCCCCTACACGAAATGGACTTTCGCCAAGCCATTAAGGTGCGCCAAGTGGAGCGGGATGTGGTGGACTTGGCTGGGCGTGCGTGTGTTCGGATTCCTCTTCAAGAAGAGGGAACGAGCTGTCTGCTGGAAGATTACCTAGCCTCCCGACTGCGCCGATTTCATGAGTATTATTATTCGGCACAGCATGACCCCAAAGAACGCTGGCCGGAGACTTATGACCGCACACCGCTGACCTCACTCCCCCAATGCGTCAGACACCTGTTGGAATGTCCCAATGACTTGCTGCTGAAGCCTGCTGGCATTCAGCTTGTCACCCGTACCCTGCTTTCCCAGAACTGGCATCCACGGCACATTGCAGGACTCATTCGGTCAAAGTTCGAAAATCCAGGCTTTGGCTGGGGTATCCGTTGGGATGACTATGAGGCCGCCACGCGTGCGGATTTTTATACCCGTCTCTTCGCCGGCCAGCTTTCAGCGGGGCTTGATCACCTGGTGGACTTCAACTGCACATCCAACCGTGAAAAGGGCTTTTGCTTCCTTTCCGAAAATTGCAACGACAACCTCGAAGCCGCCCGCCAACGACTGCTTTCCCAAATCCCCTTATGAACACCTGGCCCATCGCACTATCCACAGGATGCTTTTATGACCGTCCGATTTTGGATGTTCTTGATGCTGTATGCAAAGCTGGCTTTCGCGAGATTGAAGTTTGTTCCTTCCCTGCCCATCTAGACTATCATCAGCAGACAGATGTGCTGAACGCACGCGAACGCATGCAACGCCTGGGACTGCGGCCAGTATCTTTTCATGCCCCCTTCGCCAGTCATATTGACATCACCGCAGCAGATGATGCCGCGCGGGAATGGGCCACAGAAGAACTACTCCTGGCCTGCGATGCCGCCGCATTGATGGGATGTCGGCATGTGGTACTGCATCCTGGACCGGAAAGGGAGGGCCGCCCTCCGCCGGAACAGTTTCTCCAGCTCATGCACCGGGCGTCTGAGGCGCTCAACCAAGTCGCCGCACGTTGCTGTGATCTGGGGCTGAGCCTTCTGCTGGAAAATATGTTACCACATCTACTCTTCGGGCATGTGAGGGACATGCTTTACCTATTGGGAGAAATCACCACCTGCAGTGTCGGTGCCTGCCTAGACACGGGTCATGCTCACCTCGCCGGAGAAATGGCGGTCGTCATCCAAAAGCTTTCCAGCCATCTCAAACTGGTCCACGTCAACGACAACTGCGGTGACCGCGATGCTCACCTAGCCCCTGGTGAAGGCACCATTGACTGGCCGAGTGTGATCACAGAATTGCGGCGAAACAAGTTTCACGGCACTCTTGTTCTCGAACTGGCACGGCGCGAGCATGAACCCATCGAAGAAGCGCTGAAGCATGCGACGAACGCCCGCAAGACATTGGAAGAACTCTGTTCGAAATAGATTCGAACCAAGATTCCTCAATTCAGCACAAGACCGTGGCAAAAAACTAAGGCCAGGATTTGCAGCCGATGGCCCGTGATCAATCGCGGAGTTCAGGTTCAAGCCACTCAGACAAAGTGACAAAGACAAATCCGCGTGTCTGCAAGTTGCTGATGATCACTGGCATAGCTGCGCAGGTTTCTGGATAACCGACATGGGCTAAAATGATGGCTCCATCAAGAGCCTCGTCCGTCTGGGCAATAACACGTCTAGCGATGAAGCCTGAGGACTTCCGTGGCTCCATGGCGTCTAGCGTGTCCAAGGTCCAATAGACTGACAGATAGCCGTTTTCCCCCAGGATGCGAAGAACGCGCTTGTCACGGTCACCAAAGGGTGGACGGAACAGCGGACGAATGGGAACCCCAAAGAACTCCGACAGGGCAGTATCCGCTGCCAGCAGATCTGACCGCATAGCCGCATCTGACAGACCTGTGTATGCCGGATGAGCCCAGGAATGATTGCCGATGGCATGCGTGCTTATTTTGAGTCTTTCTGCATGCTGAGGATAGCGTACCAGCCACTTTCCAGTAAGAAAGAAGGTAGCCTTTACCTGCATGCGGTCCAGAACACCGAGCAGTTCTGGAAAAGAATCTGCCTCAGAGCCAGCATCAAAAGTAAGTGCGATCTGCCGTTTAGCTGGAGGTCCCCGCCTGATCTCTTGGGGCGTGACCACTGTGAAGTCATGGAGATGCAGCGCAGCATGGGCTGATCCGCCAGAGCTTTTCTTTCGGTCACTCACTCCTATTGCCAGCACGGCTACAAAAAAGAGAGTGAGGCAGATTTTCCCAGAATTCATGGTGCATCTGACGGCGCACTCCCACTTTCATCAATGTCCAGATTACCCTGGTAAATCTCAGTCATTTGCTGACCTTGAAGGACCAGGTTACCTGAAAAACAGCAGGAGCGAGAGAATCTCCCCGGTTATCTCAGGAGTCGGCTGAGATGACTGAAGTGTTTCCGGCTATGGCGCAGCGGAGCAAGGTTCCTTATCATCACCTGTCCATAAGTCATTTAAACGATTCCTCAGCACACCATGAAAACACAAAAGACCTCTACAAAAAAAACCTCTTCTACGGAGGAAGCCCCGTTACCACGCAAACTGGGAGCGAACCACAGCGAAACGGCTGCTAGGCCACGCAAACAGCATAACAATTTCAAACAGTCCACCGACCTGCGAGAAGATCGCGGAATCCGGCAGATGAAGTCGGCACCGAAACATTGAAAGTCCTCCTGATAGGGACGCCATAAAGAAGGACGATCAAAATAATGAGTGACAACCTTGACGCCCTTCTTGAACGGATGGCCCTGCTGGAAAAAGAAATGCTCCGTGAACTGCGGAAAAAAGAGGCCGAATTTTTATACGAGGTTCGGCTTGGAAAAATTCGCTTCACGGAAGAGGCACGTCTCAGTCACCAGAAGCTGGCAAAACGCTGGACGTCTTACATACGGGATTCCCGTTTCATGACTGTTCTCACTACTCCCGTCATCTGGGCATGCCTGATCCCAGTTGCGTTTCTTGATCTGGTCATGATGATCTACCAAGGGGTATGTTTTCCAGTTTATGGAATCCCCAAAGTAAAACGCAGACAATACATTCTCTTGGATCGGCATCGCTTGGCTTATCTTAACTGGGCAGAGAAATTGAACTGTCAGTACTGTGGGTATGCCAACGGGGTGCTGGCCTGTGCTTCAGAGATCGCTGCGCGCACGGAACAGTATTGGTGTCCGATCAAGCATGCACTGCGGATGAAATCCATGCACAGCCGCCACCGTTT
>JAOZVT010000924.1 GCA_025869455.1 Prosthecobacter sp. | reverse complement strand
AAAGCGGTGACAAGTCCCCGCAGTCCAGGGGCTGTGCCGTGGTGGGTGGATGGTCTGGGGCTTCGACCTCCCAGAACGGTTTCCCGCGAGACGCAGGAAACAGCACGCGATATGCCTGTGCTCGTGCGCTGTGGAGCGTCATGATCCTTCGGGGTGGGAGACCTCGGCCATCTGGAACGTGTTCTGGGTGAGAACTAGAAGTAACTGAGTCGCCGTGAGGCGGGGTGGAGAGCAACGAAAAGAAGCTGACAGACGACAACGAAAGTGAACACGATTCGGCCACAAGAGAACATCGAGCCCGCGAGTGAAAGGCGAAGGCCTGTTGGAAACAAGCATCAGTCTGAGACGGGAGACACGAGACCTGTTACAGGGAATGTTGGGGTGGTTGGTGGTCGTATGTCAGGCAAGGAACGTGCCGTAAACACAGGAGACCCGTGGGGGAGAACATCTCTGAGTAGGTGTTGTGCGGGAGTCAGAGCCATCATAGTAGCGATGAAGCGAGTAATGACCGTGGAGCGAAGGCTGGCAGGAGGAAGGATTGTCTCAAGGTTCCAACAGCTTGATGAACCGTTTGCAAGAAAAGGGGAGCGATCCCTGAAGCAGTCACTCTCCGACTGGAAAGCCGGATGCGGGAGACCCGCTTGTCCAGTTTGGAGGGAGGGGAGGCGCAACTCAATGCGCCGTCCCTACCCCTATCCAGTAAGGGCTTGGTAGCTAGAGGATGGGTGAGCTGTCGGGGGCGTGAGAATGCCAGTTGCGGCGCAACGGGCCTACTGGGTGCAGGTAGCTACATTATCGCTCGTCCTCTTTTAACGCCGTACCATCGCGGGTTCAGGGTACTCAAAGGTGCGACCTTCAAAGTTCCGGATGATGGTGCGTTGCTCGTCACGCAGCAGTACGTAGTCAGGATTGACGGGCACTTTGCCGCCGCCGCCGGGAGCATCGATGACGAACTGCGGCACGCCGTAACCGGTGGTGTGGCCGCGAAGTTGCTCGATGATTTCCACGCCGGTGCTGACGCTGGCACGCAGGTGGGAACTGCCCTGGATGAGATCGCACTGATACAGGTAGTAGGGCCGCACGCGGCACATGAGCAGCTTTTGCACGAGCGATTTCATGATCTCAGGATCATCGTTCACGCCGCGCAGCAGCACGCTTTGGTTGCCCAGCGGCACGCCATGGTTCGCCAGCATTTCCAGACCGGCTTTGACCTCGGTGGTGAGTTCGCGCGGGTGATTGGTATGGATGCTGAGCCAGAGGGGATGATACTTTTGCAGCATCTGACAAAGCTCAGGTGTGATGCGCTGAGGCAGGAAAATGGGCACGCGGCTGCCGATGCGGAGGAATTCGATGTGCTTGATGGAGCGCAGGCGCTTCAGGATGGCCTCCAGCTTACCGTCGCTAAAAAGCAGAGGATCTCCTCCGCTGAGGAGGACATCACGCACTTCGTCATGCTCTTCCAGGTAACGGTAAACGGCCTCGTAGTCCGTGTGGAGTTCCTGTTCACCGACACCACTGACGACGCGACTGCGGGTGCAGTAGCGGCAGTAGCTGGCGCAGCGATCCGTCACCAGGAAGAGGACGCGGTCTGGGTAACGGTGGACGAGCCCCGGCACTGGCATGTGGCTGTCTTCTCCACAGGGGTCCGCCATTTCGTCGGGGTCTTCCCAGGTTTCTTCGATACGGGGGATGACCTGACGGCGGATCGGGCACTCAGGGTCTTCAGGATCGATGAGATTGAAGTAGTGCGGGGTGATGGCCATGGCCAATTTTTTACCGCTCAGCAAGACGCCCGCGCGTTCCTCATCCGTCAGGGTGAGGTGTTTTTCCAGCGAGGCGAGATTGGTGACGCGGTTGCGGAGTTGCCACGCGGCAGAGTTCCATTCTTGTGGGGGAATGTTTTGGTCGTTCCAAAAGCCCGGGGCGTGAGATCGGAATTCCTTCTCCGGGAGCAGGGGGGGCGGCGTGCGCATTAGAAAAGTGTTGGATGGAATGAGGTTACGCGCGTGAGTTTCGGCGTGTCAAATTTGTTGCTGAAAAAGATCGGGGCGGAGCAAGAGGTTTGAAGGGAATCTTTATTCCGAGATTTGGGGTACGTTTCTGCTTGGCTCAGCGTTGCCAGGAACGTACAAATAGTTGCCCATGAAAACGAGTCCCCCCACGATCTCTTCCCCAAGATTCCTGCTGTATGGTGTGGTATTTTGTCTTTCACTCCCGTTTTCTCTCGCGGCTCAGGTCGATCAAACTTGGCTGGATGGCAATGCCAGCAATGACTGGAACCTCACCGCCCCGAACTGGACGGGGGCTGTCGGCTGGACGAATGGCAACAATGCCGTCTTTGGCGGTACGGGAGAGACTGTGGAGGTGGCCAGCGACCTGACGGTGAACAACCTCACCTTCAACAGCAACGGTTACACCATCGCCGATGCGAACGTTGACAGTCTATTTTCCCTAAGCGCCAGCAGTACGATCACCGTCACCACAGCCTCCCACATCGCGACGATCAGTGAATCCATCGCCGCTGGGGCCATTTCTAAGCTGGGAGCTGGTACTCTGGTGCTCTCCGGGGCCAATGCCTTTTCTGGAGCCGTCAGTATCAGTGCCGGACGCCTCAGTGTGGGCAGTAATGCGGCACTGGGAGACAGCACGGCAGGCACCTCTGTTTCTGGTACAGGGCAGCTGGAACTGCAAAATGGCGTCACCGTCACGGGGGAGGCTCTCAGTCTAGGGTCCGGTGGGACAGACTTTTTCGGTGGGCTGCGCACGGCTGAAAATGCCACGGCCACCTGGGCAGGCAGTGTGACCTTGGAATCGGGGGGCCGCTTAGGCAGTCTTTCTGGCGGGGTTTTGGAAATCAGTGGCCCCATCCAAAATGGCGGCACGGGAAATCTCATCATTTCCGCCACGGGCGCAGGGGCCGACTTGGGCACCGTGCTGATCTCTGGCACTAGCAACACTTACACAGGCACGACCACCGTGTTTCGCGGACGTTTGAAAATCGGCGCTACGGATGCCCTGCCGACGACGACTACGCTGGACCTGGACTCCACCTCAGCGGTAGAAGATGCTATTTTGGATCTGAATGGGTTCAATCAAACCTTGGGCGGGCTCACCCGTTCCGGTTCCGCCTCCGGCACAGGCGGCAGTTTCATCACCAACAGCAGTGCCACCGCAGCCCGACTGACGCTGAACCAATCCAGCAGCACCGCCTACAATGGGGGCATTCAAGATGGAGCTGGAGAGATAGGCCTGACCAAAAGTGGCATCAGCACCCTCACCCTCACAGGAGACAATACCTACTCTGGCACCACCATTTTGACGGGAGCCAGTGGCAATGAACTGGTCGTCGGCAGCAATACAGCGCTGGGCAGCACTGCCGGGGGCACCATCGTGAATTCAGCGGCTCGGCTGGTCCTGGCTAATGGTGTGGTGGTGACGGGAGAAACCGTGACGATTTCTGGCACTGGTGGTAATAACAGCGGGGCCCTGCAAACCGCTGCTGGAGCCACCGCCGAATGGGCCGGAAACATCATTTCTAATAGCGCCGATGCACGCCTGGGCGGCGGTGCGGATGGGACTTTGATCATCTCCGGTGTGATCAGTGGTGCCGCCTCGAACTTTGGCATTCTCTTCAGCCGTGGTAACAATGCCACGACGATCCTGAACAACGTCAACACCTACACGGGCGATACGCAAATGTTTGCCAATAGCGGCACAGGAGCCACGCTAAAAATGGGCGTGGATAATGCCATCAACGCGGCAAGCCGACTGAGCGTCATTGCCACAACCGCGACGGTGAGCATGAACCTGGACCTGAATGGTCACATCCTCACCCTGCGGGCGCTGGATACGACGGGGACTGGCACGCATGCTTCTGGGGCCGTGCTTTCCATCATCAACAATGGTGCCACGCCGTCCGTGCTGACGATTTCAGATTCCACCAACACGAC
>JAOZVT010000923.1 GCA_025869455.1 Prosthecobacter sp. | reverse complement strand
CCGTGTCTCTAAAACAGAGGTTGCTCAAGACATTCCCACGCCCATGTCTCTCATGCCTCCGGTCTTTGGACAGACAATCCCAGAAACGGATTTCCTGAATTTACTCGCATGGCTGCTGACAAAGTGAGGTGGGGAATTTTAGCCTTCTTCCTCCTGCAGATACGTTTGCCCTTTGTAATACCGGGCCACAAAGACAAACAATATGGTAGTGACAGCCATACACTGAACAAAGAACCAGTAATAAGCTGGGCCATTGAGGGAGCTGGAAAGCCCAGTTGTCTCAATGGAGAAGTTCACTGCTGAGGTGAAGACATTGCCCAGGAAAACGCTCGCATAAAAGAGAGCCATGATGACGGACTTGAGCCGGGCGGGAGCCTGAGTGTAGCTGAATTCTAAGGCCGTGATGGAGACCATGACCTCGGCTCCAGTGATCAGCAGGTAGGCCAGGATTTGCCACCAAATGGTGGGTGTTTCACCTGCTTCAATCCACGTTTCCACCAGGGCCGGAATGACAAAGGAAAGGGCGGCCAATGCAAAACCAAGACAGATTTTTCTCAAGGGTGTTAGGGTGAAAAAGCGATCCACCAGTGGATACAAGCCAAAGGTGAATAGGGGAATCAGCAGCATGACCAAGAGTGGGTTTGCGCTCTGCATTTGGTCGGGGAGTATTTCTAAACCAAAGACGTGTAGATCCATGTGGGTGGCCTGGCTGACCCAGCGCGAGGCCGTTTGATCAAACAGGGACCAAAACATGGTGATGAATAGATAGATCATCACCAGTCCTCCCAGTGAGCGCAGCACTTCAGGACGTTCCAGTTCTTGCATGAACTCCTTTGGCTGAGGTGGGATGTGGGCAAACTGATGGCGGCCTAACCAAAAGAGAATGGTGGCGACAAACATTAACAAGCCCGGTACCCCAAAAGCTACATGAGGGCCATAATGTTTCATCAGCCACGGAGTCAGCAAGGTGGCAAACATGGAGCCGAAGTTGATGGAAAAGTAGAACCAGTTGTAAATGCGTGGCAGGAGATGTGCGTTAGATTTTCCAAACTGATCCCCAACATGTGAGGCTACACAGGGTTTGATGCCGCCTGCTCCGATGGCGACCAAGCTGAGTCCACAGAGCAAGCCTAGGCGTGTGGAATCCACCGCAAGCACCAGATGACCCAGGCAATAAACCATCGAGAGGGAAATGATGGTGCGATACTTGCCTAACCAAAGGTCTGCAATCAGGCCGCCCGCAAGTGGGGTGAGATAGACGGCGGCCATGTAGGCGTGTATCCATTTGGAGGCTTCGGCCTCGCTCATCAGATCCTTGGCTCCCTCATGCGTGACCAGGGTGGTCGTCATGAATATCATGAGAATGGCGCGCATCCCATAGTAGCTGAAACGCTCTGCCAACTCGTTGCCAATGATGAAGGGTATGCCGGGCGGCATTGAGGCGGTAGCGACGGGTGCTGTGCGGTAGGCCATAGGCGTTTAGTAGGTGTTAGCAGGCTTCTTTCCTTTGTGCCCACTTCTTTCCTGCGGCCAGGGCTCGGATCGTTTCTTCGAGCCGGCGGGCGATGGTCTCAGTCTGTTTGGCGGTGCTAACCCAGACTTTGTATTCGCGCTGGTAGGTGGGCTTCAGTTGATCGTAGAAAGCGGCTGCCGCTTTGTTCTTCTTCAACGCCGCCGCCAGTATCTCAGGCATGGGCCATTCTTCGCGAGGCATTGAAGGCGGCTTTGGCATCGATGGTTCACCATCTAGTAACACGGCCGCATGAAGAAGGGCGCGGAATGCACGCAGATTCAGTCCCTCGAGTGTAGTGAGGTCGATGCTGTGAATGGAGGCATTTTCTAAACCGTGATTGAAAAGCCGAGCTGGATCTGGCAATTCGCGGCCACGGAAGAAGGTGATTTGGGCGTTTTTAACAAATCCACTCACGGCGCAAACTCGCTTACGCAGACTGAAGCACAACATGTTGGAGTTGATGGATTCTTTCAAATCAGGCTCCCAGCGGAAGATCAGATCACGCAATTCCTCACAGATGGCTTTGGACCCGATCGGGCAAGTGGCGATCCATTCTTCGGGATCTCGAGTGCGGGAGGGGCGACAATCCATGACTGATAAAAAGCAAGCGTATCTACGTGACAAGACTTTCGTCAAGCCAGCTGCTTTTATGCTAGGCGGTGGGTGAGTTTTGGAAAAGGCTGGGTCTTAGCTTGCGTATGTTGAGGGCCAACCACTATTTTCGATTATGAATAAACTCGTTTTGCTGCTCCTTGCCGCTACTCCCACGCTCTGGGGTGCGGAAGTTTTTGAAGCCAATTTTGGGAGGGAAAAGGAGTTGCCGGGTGGAAAGGAGGCGGATGGCATTCGTGGAGACTTTGTCCTGCGTAATGACAAGGTGGAAGCTGTCATTTCCAGCGGAGCGCCGAATCGCCGGGCGAACATGAGCACCTTTTATGGTGCGGATGGGATGTCTCCAGGCAGCCTCTATGATCTGACTTTGCGTGGGGCTGCCAATGATCAGTTGGTGGCTTACTGCCCGGCGGGTCATGGTCCGGTTTCCTTCGTGCGCATTGTGGAAGGTACCCCTGCTGGAGAGGCGGCGGTGGAGTCCGTCACCTCGGCGGCCAGCAACGGCGGCATTTACAAACGCAATGAATACCGAGTCAAGGATGGCAAGCAGGGCGTTTACATCACGACCACGCTACGCAATGAATCCGATAAGTCCCAAAAGGTGACGACGAAGTCGGACATGACCCGATTTAATGCTCATGGCGACACTCTGGATGGCATCTACTGGGCGGATGCGATCAACCCTGCCCACAAATGTGGTTATGCCATTGGTTCACTGAAAACGGTTGGGGCGGAGAGCTGGGGTGGTGATCTAGTGATCGAACCGGGTAAAGAAGTGGTGAGTAGCCGTTTCTTTGCGGTAGGCACTTCGCCAGTGCAAGCTGTGGGTGAAGCACTGGCTGCCAAGGGCCGTCAAGTGGGTCTGGTGGATGTGACGGTGACCGCAGAAGTCCCTGGTAAAGGGGATCAACCTCTGACGACAGGATCGGTGGACATTGAAGTGGGTAAGTTTCACCTGACTGGCTATCCAGATGAGACAGGTCATTTCCAATGTCAGTTGCCGGAAGGGAGGCATCGCTTTGTGGTCTCGGATATAGGCCGCACATCGGTTGAAGGTTTCGTAACCGTGGAAGCTGGTGGTCATGTGAAGCCGGCCTTTGGGCTCGGTGCAGCTTCCTTGATCCGTTTTGACATCACGGATGAGGCTGGCCAGTCAATCCCCTGCAAAGCTCACTTTGCTGGATTGGAAGGAACCGTCATCCCTGACCTGGGGCCGAAGGAGCGTGCGCATGGTTGTGTGGATCAGTATCACAGTGAGAAAGGCCAGTTCAGTGTGCCTTTGCCTGCTGGCAAATACCATGTCGTCGTCGTTCGTGGCCCCGAATACGGTCACCTGGAACAAGATGTGACGTTGGTGCCGAACCAAGAGTTTGTTTTCAAAGGTGTCCTCAAGCGATTGGTGGATACCAAGGGCTGGATCAGTGCTGATTTCCACAATCACAGTACTCCCAGCGGTGACAACGTCTGCGATACCGATGGCCGCCTCATTAACATCGCTGCTGAGCAGCTAGAATTTGCGCCTACCACTGAGCATAACCGCTTTTTTGACTGGGAGCCCACCATCCAAGCTCTTGGCTTGAGTCCCTTTATCAAGACGGTCAAAGGCGTGGAACTGACAGGCTCACGCCAGCACATCAATGCGTTTCCCTTTGAACCAGATCCTCTCCAGCAAGATGGCGGGGCACCTGTTTGGAATGATGATCCGCGTGTTACCGCTCTGACCCTCCGCCGCTGGCAGGGTGAGCGGGCAGATCGTTGGATGCAGTTCAATCATCCTGATCTTTCCAACATGTTTGTGGACCGGATGGGAGACGGAGTGCCAGATGGTGGATTTGTG
>JAOZVT010000922.1 GCA_025869455.1 Prosthecobacter sp. | reverse complement strand
CCTCAGATCTACTTCAACTCCACGGAGCTGTAAGCGAACCCGTCGCCCGCGCCATGGCAGAAGGTTGCCTGCTCGTATCCGGTGCTGATCATGCCCTTTCCATCACTGGCATTGCTGGCCCCACCGGCGGCACCGAGAATAAACCCGTCGGCACCGTCTTCATCGGACTCGCCTCCAAAGGGCAGGAGACTCTGGTCCGTCGCTTCTATTACCCGATCTCACGAGACCGATTTAAGCTGCTCACCAGCCAGTCTGCCATGGACATGCTGCGTCGCCGCATGCAGGGACTGCCTATCTAGTTCCTGAGGTTGTTAGGTTAATATAGAAAATATATGCAAAATTTGCACCAAAGATGCTGTATTCCTATGCCTAAATAACCGACCGAAGAACTTAGCGAGCATGCCTGCGAAAACGATTGCCTTCATTAATTTTAAAGGAGGCGTCGGTAAAACCTCGAACGTGGTTAATTTAGGGGCCGTCTTAGCTAAGACCTATCAGAAAAAAGTTCTGATTGTCGATCTGGATGCGCAGTGCAATGCCACGTTCTGGCTCTTAGGGCATATGGAAAGACTGAGGCTGGAGAATGAGTCCCAGAAGACCACCAGCCAGATTTTCCGAGATCACGTCAACGGAACCCATATCTTTGATTTTGATGAAGCCGTCATTCGTGGGGTGCCTAGATCATCGGCAGGGAATCCGCATATTCCATGCCTGGACCTTTTAGGGGCACATGTGGACTTATTGGAAACGGAAGACATCCTGAGTTCCAGGACCTTGCAGCCCTACTTCACCTTTCTTGAAAAGACCCTGAAGCCGCACATCAAAGGGTACGATTATGTGTTTCTAGACTGCCCACCAAACATCTACAATGTGGCCAAGAACGCTCTATTCTTTGCGGACTACTACATCATTCCCTATGTGCCGGATTTCCTTTCCCTTTCTGGTTTCCGTGCGTTCGCGCGGGTGGTGAAGCGTTTTCAAAATCAGGCCAGCGGATACAAACCCAAGCTCAGCCAGCCGAAGATCGCAGGGGCCATCATCAATAAATACAAGCTGGTGGGCAATGTCTTCCAGAACGCGGTCAATGAGCTCAAGCTGGAAATGGGTGACCTACGCGCCCAAGGGCTGGTTCATGCTCAGGCCGCCATAATAGAGCCCTACATTCGCGATTGTTCCAAGATGGCTGAATGCTCCAACTTCCACCTGCCAGTGACGATTCATCATAACAAAGCTCTCAGTGCCCAAGATTATGAAGAACTCGCATCGGACTTTATCGGACACTTTGCTCAATTCTGATCCATGAACCACCCCCTGATTTCTGACCTTGAAAAGCTGATTGCCCTCCTGGGTTCTCATCCCCAACAGGCGGCTTCGAAGCAAGCCGTCACGCTGCTGGATAAAGTGGCGAAAGCCGTCAGGTCCAGCGTGGACTTGATCGAAAAAGCAGCGGTGGGTGATCCTCCGCGCGTGCAGGAACTGCGACTGCTTCTGGAAAAGGTCTTGGCTGAAACCTCCAAAGAAAAAGACGTCAAAGATTTGGTTAAACCTCTTCTCGACAAATTGCCCGGTAAAAAACCGGGAACGGATTACCTTTCGACTCTGGCTAACGCCCTGGACAAAGCTGGGCAAACGGACGCCGCTAAGATTCTGGTGAGGCATCACTTAGACCGTCCTCGTTTTGATCCCACGGCTGATTCCGAATACGAATTGCTAAAGCAGATTCGGAATCTCGGCCAAATGGATGCCTCTCAGCAAAACGCAGCGAAGGATCATCTGCTAGCCAATCCAGATTTGGTCATCAGGCTGTGTGAGTCTGCCTCCATCGCCACAATCAAAAAAGGCAAAAAAACAGGTCCAGTGCCTACCAAAACCTTGGTTGCAGAATTGATTAAACAAGGAAAACGATATGCTGAAAACGCCAGCCTCTGAAGACCTGAAAGCGTCTCGGCTAGAGCGTGCCATTGAAGATCTGTTGGTAGATTACCCCTATCTGATCGCCAGTCACCTACCGCCGCCTAAGCGCCAGTTTAATCTCAAAGACATCGGCATCGTTGACCTTTATTTTGAGGTTGGAGAAGCCGTATGGATCGCAGAGATCAAGGCCAACACCTGCACCGTTTCCTGCGTGCGTCAGATCATGCGTTATGTGGAGCATCTGCGGACAAAACATTTGGAAGTACATGGCCTCCTGATCGGCCCAGGAATCAACGCGCAGGCCGCTAAACTCCTGAATCAATCCACCCTAGACCTCCGCTTTTTAAAGCTAGAAGAAGACGTCCCCACCAAAATCGTGGTGTGCATGGATTGCCGAAAAGCCTATGCCGCCAGACATCATGGCTGCCCCATCTGCGGAACACGCCAAGTGCTTCTTTGATCATGGCATCTTGCCCGTGTCTGAACAGCCAGGACTGCGGCTCCTCATAAAAATGAGTTTTCTGGATTAAATGATAGCTGAGAGGTTCAGAATCAAGACGGTGGTAAGTCTTGATTCTTCAGCAACGTTTTGTCTGTCTGTTAGTCCAACCTTCAAATCTATGATTCGTCGTTCCTTTCTCACCCTCCTGGCTGCTTTGGCCACCTGCGCTAGCTATGGCGCAGAGGCCCCCAAAAAAATGCTCGTGGTCACCGTGACCACTGGCTTTCGCCATTCCTCCATTGAAACCGCTGAAAAGGTGCTCGCTGAGCTAGGTACTTCTTCGGGGGCCTTCACGGTGGATTTTGTGCATCAGCCTCCAGGCCAGCCCAAGAGCCCAGGCCGCCCACCAGAAAAGAAGCCGAAGGAAACGGATGAAGCTTTCAAAGCCCGCCAAGAAACCTTCAGCACTGCATTGGCCGATTTCAACGCTGCCAATGCTACCTGGACGGAGCAGGTGAAAGCCTACATGGCCGATAAGATGGCCATGGACAAAATCAAAGACTACGATGGTTTCATCTTCGCGAACACCACGGGGGATCTCCAGCTTCCTGATCGCGATGGGTTCATTGACCTCATCAAAGGTGGCAAGGCTTTCATTGCTATGCATTCCGGTGGCGATACCTACCACCCTTTCCCAGGTTACCTGAATATGCTCGGGGGCGAGTTCATGACGCATAAAGCGCAGGTGGAAGTGCAGCCCATCCTGCATGACCCAGCTCACCCTGCCTCCAAGCCCATTCCAACCGGCTGGCGCGTGTTTGACGAAATCTACCTCTTCAAAAATTATGATCCGGCGACTGTCCACGCGCTTATGGGGCTGAATGCGCATCCGAATGAAGGCACTCCGGGGGACTATCCCGTTTCCTGGTGCAAGGAGTTCGGCAAAGGCAAAGTCTTTTACACCTCTCTGGGCCATCGTGAAGACGTGTGGGACCCGACCTGGAAGGCCGATACGAAGGAACGCAAAAACTCGCCTGAGATCGCCAATACCTATCAGCAGCACATCCTGGGCGGCATCAAGTGGGCTCTGGGTTTGATCAAAGCCGATGCTGAAATCGGCAACTACAAGCCTGCCGCGCAGTAGTCATCACTCCCCGGAGGGATGTTCCCAATAAAAAAGCCAATCACGGAAACGTGATTGGCTTTTTTAATGAAAGGGAAAAGTTAACTCAAGCCAGCGCGTCGAGCTTGCGAGCCAGCGCGTCTTTGGACTGGACGCCCACGACGGTTTCCTTGACTTCGCCACCCTTGATGAACAGAAGCATCGGGATGGAACGCACGTTGTATTGGGCCGCGAGGTTTGGATTTTCGTCCACGTTCACTTTAGCCACCTTCACGGCGTCGCCTTTTTCGTTGGCCAGTTGCTCCAAAATAGGAGTCAGCATGCGGCAAGGTCCGCACCATTCAGCCCAGAAGTCCACGATGACCGGGACGGTGCTGTTGGTGATTTCACTTTGAAAATTAGATTCGTTCAGGATGAGGACTGCTTCGGATGCCATAAGAGAGTATGTGTTGAAGAAGAGTTACGCGGTTGACTCACGTTACGACGCATGAGGTAGGCGCGGAGGCTCAC
>JAOZVT010000921.1 GCA_025869455.1 Prosthecobacter sp. | reverse complement strand
AGCACGCGGCTTGATGGACTGGAGATAATCCGGCTCCCCTACCCTTACTTAGCTGGATAAAGGGTGCCCATCCACTCACTAACTCGCAGGAGCCAGTCATTCACAGGCAGTCCGCTCTTCTTCATGCCGAAGCCGTGACCACCTGTGCTGTAAATGTGCAGCTCGCAGGGAATTTTATTCTTCTTGTACTCCAGATAGATCAGGGCGCTGCCGCCAGAGGTGTGCGGATCATTGTCAGCGTGGATCAGGCACATCCGTGGTGCTTTATCCGTCACCTTGATTTGTGGGAGGAGTTCGAATTCCTTGCCTTTTTCCACGAGGTAAGCGGGATAAACAGGGACAGCGAAGTTTGGCGTCGCGTCTGGCACATCCAGCGCAGGATCTTGCTCATACGTGCGCTCATTCGCATGCAGAGCCGTCATGACGGTGAGGTGGCCGCCTGCCGAGAAACCGAGGAAGCCAATACGGTCAGGCTTGATACCAAACTCCGCTGCGCGATGACGCAGAATCCCCATGGCACGCTGCGCATCCTGCAAGGGGGCACCGCTAGGGTCCTTCTCATCACGACGTGGCACACGATACTTCAGCAGCACCGGAGTCACTCCAATGGAACTGAGGTAATCACAGACCTGAGTTCCTTCATGTTCGATCGCGAGAATGCTGTAACCACCTCCAGGTGCCACGATCACAGCCGTACCGTTGGGATTTTCAACGGGGTAAACGGTGATGGTGGGATCAGAGACATTCCCCAGACGCTGCACGCCATCGTCCTTTTCACGCTTGATCAAGCCCTCAGGCTCTATTTTGAAGCCCTCTTTCTCAGGTGCACCCTTGGGCCAAAGCTTGATGATAACAGGCTCAGCCGCTGGAGCGAATGAGGCCAGACTGAGGAATAAGAGAGAGACAAGAGGCAGCCGTTTCATAGTTGGAAAGTAATGAACGATGAGGATGAAGTCATTCACGCGAAAAATCATACTCAAAGATTATCAATTTAAGTTGCACTCTTCTTTTTATGCTGCAAAATCACGTCCCGCTCGCAGCCGATCAAGGCCCCCCGAGCAACGGGGCGTAGCTCAGCCTGGTAGAGCGCTTGCTTTGGGAGCAAGAAGTCGTCAGTTCGAATCTGGCCGCCCCGACCACACAAAACGTGTGGTTCTAATTTGAAGTATTTGGTCTCTGGATGTCCGCCCTTTACGCCTCTACCCTTACCACCTTCAAGAACCAAGGCTGGCACTACCGTGAAGTTCCTGGCATGGAGGTGATCGAGTCGGATTTTGAGGCTCATCACACCAAGGTTCCACTGCATGTGCAGATCTATGGGGAAGCCCACATCGCCAGTGTCGTCGCGACGGCTTCGATCCAAGTCCCCGCCACGCATCGCCTGCAAACAGCGGAATTGCTGATGCGCACGAACAAGGAACTGAACCTGGGAAACTTTGAGCTCGATTGGGACAGCGGCGCGGTGATGTTTCGCATCTCCAATATCTTTCCACCCCATCGCTACGATGAGCGCATCCTGGCCAGTCTCGTTCACAGCACCATTGCAGAAATGGACCGCTTAACTCCCTTTTTGGGCGAGGTCTGCAATACGCCGAAGGGAGAGCTGATCCTGCTCCGCGTACGTGACCTCATGAAACGTGAGGAGCTGCTACCACCACCTCCACCAGAGGAAGCTTGAGAATAAATTAAAAGTGGTTAGACTTTAGGCGTTCACTCTCAGCCTGAACATGTCTATCACCACCCGCTTTGCCCCAAGTCCCACTGGTTGGCTCCATCTCGGCCATGCCTATGCAGCGCTTTTCGCGGCGGAGCGTGCGAATGAAAAGGGTGGACGTTTTCTCATTCGCCTAGAGGACATTGACGGCACCCGCGCACGGCCCGAATACGAGACGGCCTTGTTTGAAGATCTGGCCTGGCTAGGACTGACCTGGGAACAACCTGTACGCCGACAGTCTGATCACACGGAAGACTACCGAGAGGCTCTGAAGCAACTGGAAAACCTAGGAGTGCTCTATCCCTGCTTTTGCACACGACGGGAAATTCAGGATGAAATTGCCCGTGCCGGACAGGCTCCGCATGGCCCCGATGGCGCGCTTTACCCAGGAACCTGCCGGAGTCGCAGCACCACTGAACAGGCGGACTTAATCGCTCAAGGTCACCCCTATGCCCTTAGATTGGATGTCGAAAAAGCCATGGCCCTCGTGCAGACTGAGCTGCGCTGGGAAGATCTCACACGCGGCCCACAGATCGCCACGCCAGCCATCTTCGGGGATGTGGTGCTAGCACGCAAAGACACGCCCGCCAGTTATCATCTGGCCGTGGTGGTGGATGATGCGTTGCAAGGCATCACCTTGGTGACACGAGGTGAGGATCTCTTGGAGGCCACGCATTTGCATCGGCTCCTGCAGGAATTGCTCCATCTACCCGTCCCCCAATGGCAACACCATCGTTTGATTCTTGATGAAAACGGCAAACGATTAGCCAAACGCGATGATGCACGCTCTCTGCGCACTCTACGCGAAGCAGGGTGGCAGCCTGACGATGTCAAAACGTCCCTAGCGCGGCCCGCCTAACCAATGATTCAAAAAACCAAACGTACCGACACCATGAATCATGTGAGGTCCGTCAAAGTGCTCAATGGTGGTTCGCTCTCCAATGCCAAGCTGATTGTATAGCTGGCGGATTTTCGCATACTCATAGTTCACCCATTCATCCGTGCCCACCCCGTCTTTATGCCCGCGTTCGACCATGAAGGGACGCGGGGCGATCAATGCCCCCATTTCAGCGTAGTTGAAAGTTTGCCCGAGATTCCATTCCCAGATTTCATACTCGCCTGTGAAAACGTAACTCAATGACAGGTCCGTGCTGGTACACTTCCGCACCCATTCATTGAAGTCTCCAGAACAGATGCTCAGGCAATAATCCGGCAACACAGTGGGAATGCGCATGGCGCTTTTCCCACCATAACTCAGACCATAAAAGGCAATCTTCTCTGGCTGCACATAAGGCTGAGTTTTGAGCCATTCGAGCATCCTCTGATGCTGACCATTGATGACGGAATAAAGCGACTTGCCCAGCGGATTTAATTTACGCTGGAGAGAGCGGAAAGCATCGCCCCCACGATAAGGATTGTGCGGGGCAAAAACGATGTAGCCTTGCTTAGCCAAACGCAGTGCAAAGGCCTGATAGGCTTTCCACGCACGGGTATTCTCATCCGTTTCAAAGCAGTGCTCGGGCAAGCCTTCCAATCCATGCTGACAAACAATGACGGGACGCTTTTGGTTAGGCTGAAGATCCTGCGGCAACGCCAGCCATCCCCAGGCAAAGACATCCTGCCAAACATCCAATGTCACCTCATGAATGACGACCTTATCGGTCTCTCGCACAACACGACTACGCGGATTCATCGGCTGATCGGGATCTGGAAAACGACCTATTACATCCCGCCAAAAACGATCGCGCTCTATGGCGGTGTGTTTTTCAAATTCGGCCAAAGACTGCAACGGAAGCTTTTTCCAGAAACTCGTCTTGCGTTCGGCCTCGGTCGTGATCAGAAGACGTTGTGTAAACTGTTCCAACTCGCGCACTTGATCGCGTTGTGCGTTCGGGTGTGTTGCAGGTGTTTGAAAAGCATCTCTTTTGGCCCCTGCCATCGCTTTCAACAAAGCTTCAGCCGTTTCCGCCGGGAAAAGATGCGAGACAATGACCTTAGCTGGAGTCTTCTTTTCATAGACTTCTGCCCATGCGGAAAAGCCTGGGACCAAATCCCGCGCACGCTGCATTTCAGCTTGGACGGCCTCTAATTCTGGCATGGTTACAAACCCTGGGGCAGCCACATTTCTTTGTCCTTTAACAACAGCGGGAGGCCCCTTCAGGGTTGGAAATCCCGCATGTTGAACGGCCAGATGACGTGGGGCAATCATAGCAGCCAATTCAGCATCGCCAAACTCTCGGAGCAGCCCAAACACGTTACGATAAATCGGCTCCTGCCACAGT
>JAOZVT010000920.1 GCA_025869455.1 Prosthecobacter sp. | reverse complement strand
TCACATCCATGAGTGTGACATTGGCCATGCGCATCTTGGTGCTGTTCAGTTCCACCTGATACTGCTTCACAAAACCGCCAATGCTCGCGACTTCAGCGACTCCTTGAACACTGGCGAGTTGATACCTCACCTGCCAGTCTTGGAGGGATCGTAATTGGGCTAGATCGTAGCCGCCATCGGTGACCTTGGATGGGTCAATGTCGAAGTAATATTGATAAACCCAACCAAGGCCTGAGGCATCAGGACCGAGCTGAGGTTTGACATTCTCCGGCATCGCCCCTTGCAGATAATTCAGGCGCTCCAAGACGCGTGTCCGCGCAAAGTAGGTGTCGATTTTATCCTCAAAGATGATGGTGATCAGTGAGAACCCAAACATGGAGGTGGCTCGCACTTCTTTGACCCCTGCCAGTCCCTGCAATCCGGTGGATAAAGGGTAGGTGACTTGGTCCTCCACTTCTTGGGGACTGCGGCCCGCCCAGTCTGCATAGACCAGCACCTGGTTCTCCGTTAGATCAGGAATGGCATCCACCGGGGTGAGGTAGAGGGCACGTACTCCCATAGCGATGATAAGCAGCGCCCCGCAGGCGACGAGGAACCGATTTTTCAGACTCCAACGAATGATGGACTCGATCATGGCTTCTCACCTCCACGTTGGATTTCTTTGGCGCAGTTGAGCATCTCTTTGCCAAAGAAAGGGTTCTCGCCTGTGCGTCCGTGGACCTGTATCCAGTGGCCTTTTTTCTGGGCTCCTGGGATGGCCTGATCCACCATGAAACATTCCCACACATCAAAGGTGGGGGCACCTTCAGCGGCGCGAAGGGGCTCTAGAACTGAGGTGGCTGCGACGGAGAATTTGTGAAACGCTTGGCGTGCACTGGTGATGTCCTCAAAGCCATGGAAATGACGTGAGGAATCCAGGGCATCCAAGCCTTCTGAGATTCCTTCTGCTGAGCGAAGGTTTTCCACCAGGGTACCTGTTTCCATCATGGCGGGTTCGCTGGCTTTGTTAAAAGCAGGCAGATCGTCCGCCGCCAGTGCTGCGGCCATGGCATCCGCGACTTTGACAAAATCACCGATTGCCTTGACCTGAGGTTCACTGAGCTTAGCTAAAGGGGCAGCCATTTTGGGGGCCTCGACAGGGGCCATGAAGGAGCGGTTTAATTCCGCCTGTCCATCGATCAGCAGATTGCCATTGGTCACCACTTTGTCGTTGGCCTGGATGCCTGAGATCACCTCTTGGAGTTCATCGCCACGGCGGCCCAGTTTGATCAGTGTGCGTGCATAGGCACCTCCGCCTTTGTCCACATAGACGACAGCCTCCGGTCCGGCTTCGATAACGGCGGACCGTGGCACGGTGAGCACGTTTTGGGCTTCTATTTTCAGGGCTCCGTCGGCATAAAGGCGATGCAGTAAAACGCGGTGGCCATCAATCACGGGATTGGCCAGTTCGACACGGACTTTGGTGGAGCGTGTGACTTCATCGAAGTTTGGATCAATGAAAGTGACTTTGCCTTCGAATGATTTGTTAGGCAGAGAAGGCGTGGTGACACTTACGCTTTGGCCGAGTTGTATCCAAGGCATGTCCTGCTCATAGGCCAGAAACTGGAACCACATGGTGGAGAAGTCAGCGATTTCGAAGAGTCGGTCCCCCTCCTTGACATACTGGCCTTCATAAACGCTTTGGGCTACGACGGTGACTGAAACGGGTGACAGGATTTGCGAGGTGAGCGCGTCGTCCGGTTTCTTGTCTAAGGCCTCAATTTGTGCCTGAGTGAGTCCCATCTGACGCAAGCGCAGCGCGGTGTTCTTTTTCAGATCTCCGGTGAGCTGGCGATACTCTCGCTCAGACTGGAGCAATGTGGGGCTGTACAAATCAGCCAAGGGTTGCCCTTCGCTGACCTCCGCGCCCATGAAGTTGACATGAAGTTTGTCAATGCGTCCGTCAATGTAGGCGGAAAGGACGCGATGGCGGGTGCTATCGTCATCGATCATGCCCGCCACACGGAGAGTACGAATAAGAGGCTGCACCTTTACATCTGCCGTCTGCACATGAAGCACCTGCACCTGGGTTTGGGTCAGGGCGACGATATTGTCTCCACCCGTGCCGTCGAAGCCTTTGTCGCCTTCATAGACGGGGGTGAGCTCCATGCCGCAGATGGTGCAGCGGCCAGGTTTGTCACTCTTGATCCAAGGGTGCATGGCACTTTGGTAGTAGAGGATTTTGCGTTCGGCGGAATCGCCAGCTAAGGCATTCGAATGCCCGTAGTTGCCACGTAGGAACCAGCCGCCAGCAAGGGCTGCGAGGACGAGCAAGAGGGTGATGAAGTTTTTCATGGGGGTTATTTGCTCTGAGGTTTGACGGTGGCTCCCGTGATGGCGGAGAGGGCTTGGTAAGCCACATGTTGAGCGGCTAAGTAACGGTTTTGTTCTTGCTGGGCTTCTAGCAAGGCACGGCGTGCATCCAGCATGTCGAGCAGCGTCGCTTTGGAGGAAACCCAGGCGCTTTCTAGGGTCTGGACTGATTTCTCTGTCTTGGGTAGGACTTCGTCTGTGTAAGCACGGACGAGTTGACGATTGTTCTGGGCCTCGGTCATGAGGCTGGTGAGTTGAGTGTGGAGTTCCCGCTGTTGAGTAGCGAGATCCTTCAGAGTGGATTCGCGCAGGTGTTCGGCACGTGCGATATCGGCTTGATAAACAGATCGGTTAAACCAGGGAATGGTCACATTGAGCGTGAACATGGCCCCCCGAAAATCACCGCCTGAGTAAGTGTTGGTACCGACTCCGACTGAGAGGACGGGTTTGCGTTTCTCACGCGCCGCATCGGCTTCGGCCTGCGCGCCTTCGATTTGATGACGAGTGACCGCGAGCTGAGGGTTATCTTGTTCCAGCCGGATTTTTAGTGCCGTGGCATTGGCTAATTCGGTCGCCTCGGGGTCTAACCGCAAGGATTGCCAGGAGGTGTCTGTCGGGCGTCCGAGCAGGATGTTAAGCGTGGTGGCGTATTGGACACGCTGGCGTTGCAAAGAAGCCAAAGTTTGATTGCGAACGGCCAGCTCACTTTCGAGACGCAGGCTTTCTGTTGCGGAGGCATTGGGGTTTTTGCTCCTTTCCTGCGCGGTGTTAACGATGGATTTGAGCCATTCTAAATAGGCTATTTGGGAGCGGATCAATTCATCCGCGAGAGCCAGTTCGAGGGTGGCTTGAGCGACCGTAAAACCGAGTTCTGTCGCGGTTTGCTGCTGGGTGGCCTGCTGCGCTTTTTCAGCAGCGATGGATCGGCGTTTCTCAGCCTTATACAGGCCGGGACGAGGCAGCATCTGATTGATGCCGACAAAGATGTCTCCGTTATCCATGCGCATGGCTTTGCTTGCCGAGGTTAATCCCAGGCCGAGCTGTGGGTCTTCCCAAAGGCGCACGGCCCCGATGGCCGAATTGGCGGCCAAGGAGCGAGCTTCGGCTGCTTCGATGGATGGATGAGTGGTGACGGCCTCGGTAACGAGGCGTTGAATGAATGGAGGGGTGGCCTTGGTCGGGCGTTCCTCAGCATGGGCCGTGAAGGCGAGCGCCAGTACGAGGACTGGCATGGGTCTGTAAAAGTACATGGATTTTGAGTCATTGAAGGTTCTAGGAACCAAGCCCAGGTGCGTAATCGTCCATCTAGGGACCTCTAGGCGTGGGCATAGTGCGTCCGTTAGAGACGCTGACTCAAATCAAAATGGAGCAGAGCAGTACGGGCAGTCGGACGTGCGACTGTGGGCTGACATTCTGCTCCACAAAACTCACCTGCTGCTTTTCAGTGGTGAGAGGTGCGGGAAGAAAATAAAGGGGCAACTGCCAAGCGACCCAAGTTGTGGCAGGCAGAAGTTCGCGGCCTGAAGCTGGCGGGGTGTTAACAGGTGCAGGCAGCACGGGAGCCTCCGGCGCTTCGATGCAGCAGCAGGAGACCACTTGGGCCTGGCAGCATTTCATCTGGCAGCTCTTCGCTACATCAGCCTGCGCGACCA
>JAOZVT010000919.1 GCA_025869455.1 Prosthecobacter sp. | reverse complement strand
GGCTCTTTAGATTCACCCTCCAGCAGTTGCTTCAGACGTTGCTGTTCTTCTTCAGGCAAGATCTCCGCCACATCCTCCAGCTTCGGCATCGGCTTACGGATGATCTCATCCGCTTGATCGAATTCCAGCGCCTTGATTGCTTGCAGAAAAAGCGGCCGCGCATGCGTCTTCTCCGCCTCAGGCAGTTGCACCCACTGGCCAAACAAATTCACCGCCGCAGTCGCCCCTTCCAGCTTCGTCTGGTTCTGCTCCTGCGTCAGCAGCATCCGCACATCAATGTCCAGATCCATCACCTTCTGCGCCGTCAGTTTTAGCAGTTCCGCATTGTTCCCCTCCCCCCACACAAAGGCCTCATCGCGATCATAATTCGCGTAGTAAAGCTTCACCGCAAAAGCAAAGTCACGGCCAAAGCTCCTCCGCAACTGCCGCACCGGACGCTTCAGCAGCACCGCCGCGCGCGACATAATCTGCCGGATGCCCGTCGCCGTATTCATCTCCGGCACACTCGCCAGGTCCCCCTGACTCGCCGCACTGATCCCACTGCGCGTCTGTGCCATCTGCATCCCCGTTTGCATCAGTTCCATGGACCGATTGTCCAGGTCCGGCATCTGCATAAACTCCAGCACCTCATTCAGTTTCCACTCCCCCTTCAGCCTCAGCATATCCCCCGGCTGCAGCGCCAGATCCGCCTCATCATCATCCCGCTCGATCCTCTCCGGGTGAAACCCACCCACCGGATTTGAATGCATACGATTTCGGTAACTCACCTGATTCCACAGATCATCCACCTTACTCTGCACCGCCGCGTATTTGGCGAAGAAACCTCTACCATACAGCTTGTTAGGCACCTTCTCCCACACATGGCACTTCACCGGCAGCTCCGCCTTCGGGCTAATGTTCCCCAGGTAGTCCGCATACACCAGCCAGTCCTCACTCTGCGGTGGGAAGACAAGGTACAGCCTCCGCGCCACCCCATCGCCAAAAGGATCCACCCGCACATACCCCTCGATCAAACGCACCCGCGTATTCATCAGCCGCTCATCCTCCTCACTGCCGTAGTCATCCTGGCGCGATTCCCCACGCTGATAGCCACTGTCCGCCGTTGCAGGACGTTCCGCATGGCAGCCCTCACTCACCTGCGTTCCAGACGCCAGCGCCAGTCGCAGCGCATCTTCACGGCTCAGGTGAAACTTCTGAATCGCCTCCGTTACTGACAGCTCGATCAGATTGTAAAAATTCGTGTACCGCAGATCCAGCTCCGGCGCATCCTCACGGAAGGCCACATCATTGAAGTGCAGCACCGTCGTCTCTATCCCGTGGCGGATCACCTGATCCTTATCCAGATAGATCGGTCTCCACGTCCGTTTCCCCTTCCCTTTCACCTTTGCCGCCTGCGCATCCGTCGTCACATACTCCTTGTTATGCATCATCGGCTCACCATCCACATGCAGCACCGTCAGCTCCTGCTCATACGCATCCGTCTCGATCTCATACCACGTCTTGGTAAAAGCCTCCCCCAGGCACGCCGCCTGCGTGATCGCCTCAGAGTATCGCTCGATCAGCCTCCCATCGCGAAACGTCCACTGCAAATGCTTCTGGATCACATCCGCCAGCGCCGGATCCTTCTTCCCCACCGGCATCGCCGCAAACCACGGGCTCCCACCAAAAATATCCTGCTCCGCCTGCGCCGCCGCAAACTCCGTTAGGCCTGCCACAAAGTTCAGACTATCATTTTGCAGTTGGAAAATCAGACGCGGCTCCCCACAGGAATCCGTCGGCTGACCATTAGCACGATGCGTAAACACATCCTGCGCCTCCTGCGCATACTTGCGGCGGTTTTCCCGCCACGTCGTCAGGTCACCGTGATACGTCTGGTACTGCTGGCGCGCCCATTGCACCAGTTGCACCGTCCGTTCCCCATCGGCAGTGCCCAGAGCATCTTCCAGGGGGGATTTATGGCGCTTTCGGGTGATGGCCGCCCGCGCACGGTTAGCGGCCTCAGGATCTTTTAGAGTTTTAGTTGAGCGTGACACGCCATCAATGACCACTCCATCGGATGGTCGCGCAAGGGCCTAACACCCCCACTTAGACCAAAATCGCCTAAAATCAGAAAATAATTTTTAACATCCATTTATTGACTTCCCAAAACTACTCAAACACAAAATGTAACCAGGCCTGATAAAGCGCGTATCATCCTCTACCTACCACTTATGATCGGCACCACCATCATCCGCTTAGCAGCCCTCCTCACGCTTTCCGCCACCCAGATCCATGCCTTTGATGCAGGGGCAGATAACTTTGCCTCAGCCCCGCTGGTCACCACCGCCAATGGTTATTCCAGCTACACAGATCTGACCGCCTTCACCACAGAGGTGAATGAACCAGGCCACAATCCAGGAGGTGCCACAGGCGCTGGTAACACCGCCTGGTGGACCTGGACAGCCCCCGAAGACGGCCTCTGCACCGTGGATACCTTCCCCACCACCACCTTCTTCAATCCCATATCCAATACCAGCCTCGCCATCTACACGGGTGACACCGTGGATGCCCTCACCGTCGTCGGGAGAAACAGTAACTATGCCCCCTTCGGCGCAGGACCAAACCCAAATCTATCCCGCCTCACCTTTGCCGCCACAAAGGACACCATCTATCGCATCGCCGTAGATGCCCAAAACAACGGTGAAATCTCCGCCAGCACCCAAAATGTCGCGCTCAGCATACGGCTCCTCGCCCTTCGTAAAGTCACACGCAGCGCCACCTTCTCCACCTCTGGGGGGAATCTCGGCAGCCTAACTTTGAATATGACCACCACCGGTGCAGTCAGTGGCAAACTCATCGTCAATGCCCTGACCTACCCCTTTGCAGGAGCCTTCGGCATTGATGGTTTTTACACCACCTCCTTCACCCAAAAGCGCCCACCGAATGGCCAGCAACCACTCCCCATCACCCTCCAGTTAGACGGCGCGGGCACAGGCCAATATGTCCTGTATTACGGCACCCAGGACTACAGCTACGACAAGCTCCCAGAAAAAGTCATTTTCAATGCCAGCTCACCGAATACCACCACCGGCCTCTACCCCACCTGGATGGAATCTTCCGCCAATTGGGGTGGCTTCGGCACCTTCTCCATCACCTCTAAAAGCAATGGCAGCGTCACAGGCGTAGGTTATGCCATCGATGGCACCCGCATCACCTTCAGCAGCGCCCTTCATCAGAGCCAGAACCCTGACCAATACACACTCCCCGTCTATGTCCCTACCTTCAAGGGCAAAGGCGGCCTCATTCTCCGTGGCTACATCAATGAAGAAGGCAGCGTGGATAGCCTCCGTGGAGATTACAGCTACATCCGCCCAGCCTCGCCCAAATCCGCCTACTACACCGCAGGCTTCAACGATACCGGGGACTTCAATGGCGGCACTTACAGCAAACCCGCCGCTGGTGAACGCGCACTTGACTTCCTCAGCCCCAGCGGAGACGGCACCGCCACTATCCTCAATTCCAATAGCGAGCTCCAGGGTGACATCCTCGAAGGCTTCAATCTCAGCACCAAAAACAAATTCACCTTCGCTCTCAGCACCAACAAACCCAGCCTCAAGCTAAACACCGCCACAGGCCAGATCACCGGCAACATCACCGAAGCCGGAGGCAAAAAGCGCAACATCAAAGGCGTGCTCACCCTGCATGAAGGCACCCCCACCGTTCGCGGCTTCGTCAGCGGCAGCACCCTCACACTCCAGTTCTACATCCCTTAATTTCAAATCCAGAACCCACTCACTCAAAGCGCACCTCTCAAACGAAAGGCGCGCTTTTTGTTAGGCCATCCCTTCATCCCACCGACTTGACCTCACCATTTCATCTCCTCATTCATCATCAACGATGAAAAGCCAACTCATCATGACACGCCGCGCCAAGATCATGACCAGCATCGCCATGATCTTTACCAGCGTTAACTTCTTCTGGATGCTCTACTGGGCCATGAAGCATGGGGCCACGGCTTTCCCTGACGG
>JAOZVT010000918.1 GCA_025869455.1 Prosthecobacter sp. | reverse complement strand
ACCGTTTGTTTACTCTGTCAGTAGTGGCAGTCTGCCGGACGGTGTGGGCCTAGATGCGGCTAGTGGGGTTATTTCTGGGCGTCCGAGTGTGGCGGGAACTTTTTCGTTCACGCTACGGGCAAGCGATGCGAATGGTTGTGCGGGAACAAGGGCCTATTCGCTGAAGATCAACAGTGCTAGCTCTGACTATGGTGACTACTCTCTCTTTGGCTCTGCTAGCAGCACGGTGAATAGCCGTTTGCGGTTGGGCAGTCAGGTGGATGCGGAGGGGGAGGCTGTTACCGATGCGACGGCGACTGGGGATGATAACTTTGGTGTGGATGATGAGGATGGCGTGACCTTCAGCGCTTTAGTCCAAGGACAAAGTGCGACAGCGACAGTGAATGTGACGAATACCCGTGGGTCAACTTCGCGTCTTAACCTGTGGATAGACTGGAATAATGATGGGACGCTGAGTGATAGTGAACAGATTGCCAAGAATGTGTCGATTTCCAATGGGACGAACAATTCTAACAAGGTGATCAGCTTTACGGTGCCGGAAACGGCTGTGGTAGGGAACATCGGTGCGCGTGTGCGATTGGGATCAAAATCAAATCCTGGAAGCACGGGGGCGAGTGGGGTGGGGGAAGTGGAGGATTATCTGGTCACGGTATCCAGCCTGTGCCCGACGTTTGCGGTGGTGGTGGTGAACTACAATAACAATACGATTAGCCGATTCAGTGGGGATAGTGGAACGCACATCGCTACATGGTCACCGTCGGGTTTGAGTTCGCCTAACTATGGGTATCGTCTCAGTGATAATACATTGTTGGTGGCCAATGGATCTTCCAATACGATCACGAAGCACAATCCATTTACCGGGGCGTTTATCAGTACGTTGGTGTCATCGGGGCAGGGGCTGAATTTCCCTTATCAGATGGCGGCAGGACAGGATGGAAGCATTTACATTGCGAATCAGAATGCGGGCAATGTGCTGAAGTTTAACCAAACGACGGGGCAAGTGCAGGGCACCATTTTGAGCACGAGTAGCCCAGCGGGGCTGGTGTTTGATGATGCAAATAATCTATACATCACACAGAATGTGTCGGGTGGTTCGTTGCGCATGTACAATACGAGTGGGGCGCTTCAGTCCACGGTGAGTACTTGGCCTTCTGGGGAATATCCGCGAGGTTTGGCCTGGGGGCCGGATAACCGTTTGTATGTCAACGTGCGTAATAATAACTCGAACAATGGACGGGTGGATGCCATCACTTTCCCTGCGGGAACGCGCAGCACGTTTGTGACGTTGGACTCGGGCTCGAATCCTTATACAGGGATCAAATGGGGGCCGGATGGGAACCTGTATGTGGTGGATTATGGGGAGAGTGAGGTGGATGTCTTTTCTCCAACTGGAAGTTTGGTGCGTACGTTGACGACGAGTCTGAGTGGGCCTCATGCTGTGTCTTTTTCTGACTGTGAACCGTCCACGCTGGACTTTGGTGATTACGCGGGTTTTGGGGCGGCTTACAGTACTTGGAGTACGAGTGTGCGGTTGGGCAATGAGCTGGATACGGAGTCCAGTTCTCGTGCGAACATGAATGCCAATGGCGATGATATTGACGACATTGATGATGAAGATGGTGTGACGATGCCGACGACGCTGGTGGCAGGGAGTACGGTGACGATCCCAATCAAGTTGCTGAATACCTCTGGCAGTACGGTGTATCTGAATGCGTGGGTGGATGCTAACATCAATGGCGTGCTGACAGATCCAGGTGAGCAGGTGATCACGAATCATGCTGTGGCCAATGGCACGAATGGGGTGACGCAGAACATTACGATTTCGGTGCCAGGAGCGCTGACCTCCGGCATGGCGGGGATGCGGTTCCGGCTTTCGAATGTGAGTGGTGTGGGGCCTACGGGGGCAGGTGGCACGGGTGAGGTGGAGGATTACCTCGTGGCTCTGGATGCTGCACCTGTGGACTACGGTGACCATGCGCCCTTTGGTGTGGCTAGCAGTGTGATTTCCAGCAATCTGCGGATCGGTAATAATGCGACGGATTCTGAGTCTGCCAATCCCGCCAACAGCACGGCTACGGGAGATGATATTTTAGGAACGGATGATGAAGATGCAACGCTGCCCACCTTTACTCTGGGCTCTAGCAGTACGCTGACGCTGACACTTTATAACAACAGTGGTGCGAATGCGTATCTGGCTGGGTGGATGGATTGGAACAATGATGGCGTGCTGGACAGTGGCACGGAACAGGTGATCCCGGAGACGACGATCACAAGCAGTAGCAGTACGCAGTCACGTTCCTTCACGATCAGTGTGCCTGTGACGGCAACGCGCGCTAGCGCGACAGGATTGCGTCTGCGTTTGAACTCGCTGAGTTCTATCCCGGCTACGGGAAGTCACGGGTTAGGGGAAGTGGAGGATTATCAAGTCACGCTGCAATGTGGATCATTGACGGTGAGTCCAAGCTCGCTGGCGGCTGCGACGACGGGAACTAGTTATTCGCAAACTTTTACGACAACGGGTGGTGCTACACCTTATACATACTCAGTGTCATCAGGTGCATTGCCAGGATGGGCCACTTTGAATGCTAGTACTGGGGTGCTGTCAGGAACGCCTAACAGCGCAAGTGCTTCCAGCTTTACCATTCGGTCCACCGATGTGAACGGTTGCACTGGCACCCGTAGTTATAGCCTGACACCTGCGTGTCCAGTTTTGGCGATCAGTCAGAGCACGTTGCCTGTGGCGACTGTGGGGACGGCTTACAGTCAAACGCTGGCCGCGACGGGCGGTACGGCACCTTATACCTGGGCGGTGACATCGGGGACTTTACCAAGTGGTTTGTCTCTCGTGGCTGCGACGGGGGTGATCAACGGAACGCCAACGGCTGGCAATGGGACGGGGGTTTCGGTGACTTTCAAGGCGACGGATGCGAATGGCTGCGTGGTCTCGAAAGTTTTGGTGATGAGTGTGTGTCCGCTGGTGACTTTGAGTCCGACGACATTGCCGAATCCTGTGATCGGTACGGCTTATAGTCAGACGGTGAGTGCCAGTGGTGGGGTGACGCCTTATGTGTATTCGGTCAGCAGTGGTAGTCTGCCAGCGGGGTTAAGCCTGAATAGTAGCAGTGGGGCGATCACAGGCAATGCAACCTCGACAACGACGGCAAATTTTACGCTGAGAGCGACAGATGCGAATGGGTGTCAAGGTGTACGTGTGTATGGCGTGACGCCATCTTGTGCGACGGTGGTGGTTTCTCCCAGGACCTTGCCTGGAGCTAAGGTGGGGACGGCTTACAGCCAGACTCTGTCCGCTACGGGTGGGGCGACTCCTTATGCCTGGGCTGTGAGTAGCGGTACTTTGCCAGCAGGCCTAACTTTGAGTGCGAGTACGGGTCTGCTGAGTGGAACCCCGACGGCGGCCAATGGGACGGGAAGTGCGCTGACTTTCCGTGCGACGGATGCGAATGGCTGCCAAGGGACGGTGAGTGTGACGCTTCAGGTTTGCCCGAGCGTTCTGGTTTCTCCGGCTACGCTGAGCACACTGGAGGCGGGAAAAGCCTATTCACAAGCGCTGAGCGCGACTGGCGGGGCAACGCCTTATACCTTTACACTTTCTTCGGGAAGTCTGCCAACGGGGCTGACGATGACCTCGGCGGGTGTGATTAGTGGGACGGTGTCAGCAGGAGCGGATTCAAGTTTCACCGTGCGGGCGACAGATGCGAATGGGTGCGCTGGAACGCGCAGTTATAGTCTATCCGTTGATTGTCCTTCAATTGTGATTTCTCCTGAGTCCTTGCCTGCTGGGCAGGCTGGTAGCTCGTATTCACAGGCGCTGACGACGGGGCTGTCGAGTGGACTGAAGGGGGAATACTACTTGGGCAAGAATTTTGAAAACTTGGTGCTGACGCGTCAGGATGTTTCTGTGGATTTTAACTGGGGTGGGGGATCTCCTGACAGCAGTATCACAGCGGATAATTTTTCCGTTCGCTGGACGGGGTCTGTGTTACCTCCT
>JAOZVT010000917.1 GCA_025869455.1 Prosthecobacter sp. | reverse complement strand
ATCTTCGTTTTTGCCTGTTTGGATGAAGGTGGTACAGTTTTGCTTCGTGTTTTCATATCGGATGATTTGCAGCATATCGACGAACTGTGATAAATCGAGCACCTTTTGGCCTTCCTCCAGGATGGGTTCTAGCTGCTCCATGAGCGCGGTGAGTTTGGCGCTTTCACTCTCGTCTTGAGCTTTGCTCTTCCGCTTTCCTTTGGTGGGCGCGGCTTCATTCACGAGACCGACAAGGCGCGGGTGGCAGCAGATCTGGCGCAGGCGGAGCAGGCTGGTCAGGATATTGAAGCGCACTTTATCTAGCTGGCGGCTGGTTTCGACCTTGAGGAGTTGGGCGCGGGCGCGTTTGATTTCCGCCTGATAAAGCGCAGCTTGCGTGCCCTCCAGTTCGATGATGAGGTCTTCTTCCACTCGGTCAGGTAGGTCGGTGGCCACTTCTTTTTTGGTGCGGCGGAGAAGGAAAGGTTTGGTGCGGGCGGCTAAGCGACGACGGGCCAGGGGATCTTCATTGGCATCAAACACACGCCCGAAACTGGCGCGGCTACCCAGGATGCCGGGCATGGCAAAGGCGAAGATGGCCCAGAGATCTAGCAGACGATTTTCGATCGGCGTACCAGTAAGGGCTAGGCGATGGCGGGCATTCAGAGAACACGCTGCTTTGGAGCTTTGGGAAGTAGGGTTCTTGATGGCCTGGGCTTCATCCAGAATGACCGCTCCCCACTTCATTCCTGTGAGCAGGTCTTCATGAATGCGCAGGTGCGGGTAGTGGATGACGAGCAGGTCGGTTTCATCATCCAGCCCGGCTTTTCCCGCATTGGCCCGATTCCAGATGGTGACTTTCAATTCTGGGAAAAAGCGGGTGGCTTCAGCACGCCAGTTGTCCTGCACCGATTTGGGGCAGATGACGAGAATGGGTTCCTTTACTTTTTGTTCGGCACGCAGCCAAGCTATCCAAGTCAGAGTTTGCAGCGTCTTACCGAGGCCCATGTCGTCAGCCAAGACACCACCAAAATGGTTCGTCGAAAGGTAAGATAGGAAGTGAAAGCCTTCTGTCTGGTAGGGGCGTAGCGTGGCGGTGATGGCGGCAGGTTGGGCCGGAGTCACTTGAGTGTGAATTTCATCCAGGCGACGGCGGACCATTTGTGCGCTTTCAGCAGGCAAGAGGGATTGGTTACTTTTTGTTAGGCTGTCGAGTTGTAGGGCGTGAAGCCGCTGTTTCTCCCCAGTGAATTGCTGGGAAGATAGGCCCAGCTCGGCGAGTTCCTGCTGTTGCTGTTCGCTGAGGGTAAATTCCAGCTTCCGCCAGCCTTTGTCGGCGAGTTTGACCCACTTGCCTTTGGCTTTGAGCAGGAGGTCTATTTCCTGCTGCGTGAGTGTGTGATCTGTGACATCCAGGGCGATGCTGAGATCAAACCAATCCATGCCGCTTTTGGACTCCTCGATTTCTAGCCGCATCTGGCCAGAGACGCTACCGTCGCGCAGGCTGGCTAGTTCGGCATCCAGCTCCACATGGACTTCGTCAGGTCGTCGGGCCAGCCAGGAGATGAACTGGTCTGGCCAGTCTTTACCGACGATTCGCTGTTCCACCTTTTCTTCGCCAGATTGGCAGGGCCGCATGGGCATCTGCCTCAGCCAAGCCGCAGAAGGGGCCAAAGCGGATTTGTCCAGCTGAACGAGTTGGTTCTTTTGTGTGTTGAGCTTGTAGCCACGTTGGTAATGGGAACTCCATTGCTGGCTATTCCAGTAGCTCGGCATTTCAATGCCTGCGTAGCTGGCGACAGCGGAGATTCTGAAGTAATCACTAGGAGAATGGTTGTAGCGATGAACCTCTCCCCGCACTTTGATTTCTGCTTTGACGACTCGCACCTTGCCTACCAATCGCTCCGGCACATCCACACCGAGTTTGGCCAGGGCATTGACGCCTTCTCGACTTTCTAGTGCTTCGGCTGGGATCCGAATGGGCCAAATGGGGCGCTCATTTTTAAAAGGCCAATAGGAGAGTGGGTAAATGGCTTCGTGCGTGACGTAACGCATGGGATTCCCTGGCAGGATAGCCACAGGGAAAGGAGGCTTTTCACCTGCGGACGTACACAGGCTGAGCTGGTAGTCTCCGTGTTTATCTTTAGGCGCACGGAGATCCCATTTGAGCGGCTCCTCTGAGGATTGAAGCGGTTCTCCATCTTCCGTGGCTACGTGCTGTTGCCATAGTTCTGGAGTGCTGAAAAGCTGAGTCAAACTGTGGTTCAGGGCCACCGATAATGGGGCAATTTCAGTGCCGATGACCTTTTCATACTGGTCCAGACAAGTCGCCAATACGATGTTTGATCCCGCACTGAGTTGTGGCGGTGGTGGACTGCCATATTGAGGCTCCCGAGCCAGCTCTTTGAGAAATTTTTGAGTAACTTTACTGAATTCAGCCTCTGTGGGATGCCTTACCTGAATCACGGCTCCTCCGCGATGCAGCATGAGGCGCAATTCAGGGCCGGTTTCACTTTCTGCTGGATCGGGTTCTTGCCACTGGCCCATGGCTTGACGCCATTCTTGAATGGCATTGAGCCGATCCCATTTGTCACGCAGTGTTTTGACCACTTTTTTATCCACGACATCCGCCAGGGGCGAAGGCATGGATAGGCTCAGCCGACTTAAAGTGAAGCTTACATAAGCTAAAAACTCCCAGATATCGGTCGGGGGCAATTCGCTGGGCCAGAGTACGGATTTGGAATATCCCCAGTAACCTTGCCGTTCACAAATCCGGTAGAGGGAGGATTGTTCTACCACCGAGATTTTATTTTCCCACCAGGGCTCAATATTGTTGAGAAACTGCAGGGCAGGCTTGGGCAGTGGCTTGCCTAACTTGGCGGTCACTTGTCCAGCCAGGGAGGTTATTGAAAGGGGAATCTCAGCCTGTTTTTTGACCTCAGGTGAGGTTTTGGGGGCAGCTTGAGCAGGGGAAACACGGACGCCTGCGTGTTTTCGCAGCTCTAGGATCAATGCGGCGGCATGTTTGCAGTCAATCTCATAGGGGCAGGTGCAGTGGGCCAGAGCTTCCCCCTCTTCGAAGAAGAGGGAGGTGGTGTAAAGACGCCCCCCTGAACTTGAGCTTCAATGCCAGAACCATTTTCGATAGAACGGATACTTCTCACCGCACGTTCACGCATGAGTGCGGCACCACGGCTAACGATGTGAGATTCGAAATCGTTTAGAGCTTCTTCGAGTTCCGTACGTTGTTCAGGGGTGAGTCTAATAGAGGCCGCTGCTGACATGGGGGAAATAGAAAGTGCCAAGAACAGGGCTAATCGCCAATCTTTTTCACTGTTTGTCAGAAGTCCTCACCATTTCATTGTGGCGATCAACTGGAGATTGCCTGAGGACAAGAATGAACGCATTCTACCAGATGGACTCTCCCGTCATTGTTACGCACCCACTGGCCCAGATTCATCTCACAGCCATGCGTCGCACGGACACGACCTGTAGTGATTTTCGCTGGCATTTGCATCGGCTGGCTGAGATTTTGTTTATGGAGGCATCACGTGGGTTGGAGACCGCCTCCATCAAAATCCAGACACCACTGGCTGAGACGGATGGACAGGATTTCGCGAGGCCCATCGTGCTAGTGCCAATTTTACGCGCAGGATTGGGACTTCAGGATGCCATTTTGCCCTTGGTTCCAGACGCGACGGTGGCCCACATCGGCATTGCTAGAGATGAGGCGACGGCTCAGCCGATGCCCTATTATGCCAAGCTGCCTTCGGTGCTGAATGAGGCGGATGTGTTTTTATTGGATCCCATGTTGGCCACAGGTGGCAGTGCTTGTGCCGCCGCCAGCCAGCTTAAGGAGGCTGGGGCCAAGCGCCTAGTGCTGGTGTGCGTGGTGAGTTGCCCTCCTGGGTTACAGGCCTTTGCGGCCAGGCATCCAGATGTCCCCGTCTATACGGCGGCAGTGGATCAGGGCTTGAATGACCGCTGTTTCATTGTTCCTGGCCTTGGGGATGCAGGTGACCGCTGTTTTGG
>JAOZVT010000916.1 GCA_025869455.1 Prosthecobacter sp. | reverse complement strand
GGAAGAAAAATGTCATGGATATGAATAAGCACCCCAGGCGCTAGCCTGGGAAGCACCTCAAAGAAGAACCAATTGACATCACTTGCAACCTTTGAGCAATGTGATCCGTCATAGAAACAAATATCACCAGCCTGCAAGGATTCAAAAATCTCGAACGGTGCTCGTTGTAATGGAGTCTGGTGAAGTTTCCAGTCTTTCGGAAATAATTTAAACAATTCAGGGTTTGGATATGGCTCAATTTGAGTCACATGGCATGCTGCATTATTGCGATCAAGGGCGCGCTGCATTAATAGACTAGACCATCCACAGCCTATCTCTACGATCCGATTTGGTTTTAAATGTCTCAGTAAGCCATATTGAACAAGTGCGTCAGAATTGTTCCACATTGGATTATTCCAACAATACTCAATCGTTCCCGGCCTTTGATCTTGAGGGACATCCCTCAGTTCATCAACATAGTCCCCCACTTTTTCCGCAATCGCGAGTTGCTCATCAACGTTCCAGTTTATTGATGAAGGGGATGGTCGGTCTTTCCAGAGATCGAAGTTTTCTTTGAGGAAACTGACGTCGTTAAGGGGTGAATAATAATCGTTGGCTTGAAAATGATAGCCTGCCCGTTGTATTTCAGAAAACGGGGTTTTCTTTAGAATATTTATTGCTTCGTACATTTCATTTTTGGAAGTCATGACTATCTCCTATTGAAAATAATTAATTTTTGGCAGAATTTTACAAACCGAATTGCCGGATGGTTGCGAATGTTTAATAGCATCGCATCGCTTATGGATAGCCTTTCGTTTACCTCTTGAAGCTGAGATGTCAGCGCCACGATCGACTGTTCGCGCTCGGCGGCCACCCGCTCCCAGGCTTCGCGTTGTGAAGTCAGCCACGCGTTGCCGGTCAGCAGGTCTTGCACTTGGGCTTGCAGCGCCACGATCGACTGTTCGCGTTCGCTGGCCACCCGCTCCCAGGCTTCGCGTTGTGAAGTCAGCCACGCGTTGCCGGTCAGCAGGTCTTGCACTTGGGCTTGCAGCGCCACGATCGACTGTTCGCGTTCGCTGGCCACCCGCTCCCAGGCTTCGCGTTGTGAGGTCAGCCAAGGCAGTTTTGCCACAAGATCGTCACTTACCTGGTCAAAGAATACGGTGGGCTGGAAATCTATTTTTTGCACATGACCGATAGCCACGACAAGTCTTCCCAGGATGGAAACCACTGCGCTGATTTCACGCAGCTCAAACCCTGGTGCCATCTCCAGGCGATGGGAGTACAGATATTGCCCTATGTCTTTAAGAATCGATGCAAGTGAGGTCGACCAGACCGATTCGGCCTCGCTCAACTCGCCATCGGCCGCATAAAGCAAACCAAGAAGGTAAGCTGCTTCAGCAGGCTTGGTGAGCAACGTTGGGCTGTAGGTTGCAACTGGATAGGCAATAACACGCTTGAAACACTGCTTTGAATAATTGCGATCTCCACGAGCTAACGCGGTCAAACCCTGCACATAGCTTAGCGATACCTTCCACCTCAACACATTGGGGTTGCCGATTGGCTCTATGCTGACATACTGATCTATGAGGTTTGACAGATCGGTTTGCCGCGTAACTTCTGAAGCCGCTAGCGCCTCATAAGCGAGAATACACAGGGCAGCACCATAATCCGCACTGGTGGCTGGTGCAGTATGAATAACCTCTGATGCCCAACGCGCTCGCAACGCATGGTTTTCTGTTCTCAGGCCGATCGAAACAAGTGAACGAATCAGCCAAGAGTTTTGGTAGTCTCTGGCAAAAGCCAGTGCGTTCCCGCTTGCAGCCTGTTCCTCTTGCGTAAATACTTTTTCAAAATACGGAACGCACTCAC
>JAOZVT010000915.1 GCA_025869455.1 Prosthecobacter sp. | reverse complement strand
GTGCAGATCAGAATGGCATCAATGCGGCCGGATTTGATCATGGCGCTCACATCCGTAAAAGGCTGCTCGCCTTCCAGTTGAGCAGGCAAAGTGCCCACGCTTTCGCACATGGCGGTGACACGCAGACCGGGCACTTTGCCCGCGCGAATGTTTGCGAGATGGGCCTTGCCCATGTTGCCGAGTCCAACGATGCCGAGTCTGACGGTTTCCATAGAGACCTTGAGGCTAGCGAGGGCATCCGCAGTGGTCAATAGCGATGAAGTCACATCATTTGGTATTGCGATTTCCTAGAGTGATGGCAAAAGAACACCCCATGGCATCCAAGGGCACACTTCTGGTCACGGGCGGCGCGGGCTACATCGGCTCGCACACGGTTAAGCATCTTTTAGCTCTGGGGGAGAAGATCGTCGTCTTAGACAATCTCGTTTTCGGGCATCGAGACGCCCTTCCTATGGATCGCGTTTCCTTCGTTCACGGAGACATGAGTGACGCAGCCCTGATGGAAGAACTTTTCTCCGAGCACCAGCCTGAAGCCGTCTTGCATTTTGCCGCGTTCGCTTATGTGGGCGAATCGGTGACCGATCCCCTCAAGTATTACCGCAATAATTTAGCTGCTCCCCTAGTGCTTTTGGAAACCATGCAGCGCCACGGTTGCAAACGCTTCATCTTTTCTTCCACCTGCGCCACCTATGGCAATCCGGTCTATGTGCCGATGGATGAAGATCATCCGCAATCCCCCGTGAATCCCTATGGAGCCTCCAAGTGGATGCTGGAGCGTGTCCTGAAGGACTGCGACCATGCCTGGGGTCTCAAGGGCGTCTTTCTACGTTACTTCAATGCCAGTGGCTGCGACGCAGAGGGAGAGATCGGCGAAGACCACGACCCTGAGACCCATCTCATCCCACGCATCCTCATGGCAGCGACAGGAGAGATCGAAAACATCACGGTTTTTGGCACCGATTACCCCACCCCAGATGGCACCTGCATTCGTGACTACATTCACGTCAATGACTTGGCCAGCGCCCACGCCCTAGCCCTAGATTACCTCCGCGCCGGAGGTGAAACCACACCAGTCAATCTCGGCACAGGTCGCGGATTCAGTGTTAACGAGATCATCAAAACGGCAGAAGCAGTCACGGGGAAAACCATCCCTGTCAGCTATGGCCCACGCCGCGCCGGTGACCCACCGGAACTGATCTGCCAGCCCGCAAAAGCCAAGGCCGTCCTCGGCTGGGAAGCCGTGCATAAAGACCCGCGCGAACACATCGAAAGTGCTTGGAAGTGGATGACTGGCCCGCACCAAGGCCGCTACGCCGACTAAGCCCGAATTCCGCGCTGAATCACGGACTTCGGGATGAAAGCATTCTTGTCGTCATCTCGGCGACCCGATAATCTGCGGTGGTAATTCCAACCAACCACCGCCATGTCCACCTTCCTTGCCGAAGTCCTCGGCACCCTGATTCTCGTCCTCCTCGGTGATGGAGTCGTCGCCAACGTCGTACTTGGCAAGACCAAGGGAAACAACTCCGGCTGGATTGTCATCACCACAGGCTGGGCCTTTGCGGTCACCATTGCGGTCTATTGCACCAGCGCCATCAGCGGGGCTCATCTGAACCCTGCTGTCACCCTCGGCATGGCCTGCATTGGGAAATTTGAATGGGCACTCGTGCCCAGCTACCTAGCCGCTCAAATGCTCGGAGCCTTCCTTGGGGCCATCCTCGTTTGGCTGACCTACCTGCCACACTGGAAAGAAACTGTCGATGCTGGGGCCAAGCTGGGCACCTTCTGTACCGCTCCGGCGATCCGTCACCCCGTCTCGAATCTTATTTGCGAAATCATCGGCACCGCCATGCTGGTCATTGGACTCCTGGCCATCCTTACCCCAGAAAACCTCGTGCCCGGCACCGGCTTTGACAAAGCCTTCTCACCAGCACTGGTGGGCATCCTCGTCTGGTCCATCGGCCTCTCTCTCGGCGGCCCCACAGGATATGCCATCAATCCTGCTCGCGATCTCGGCCCACGCTTGGCCCATGCCCTACTACCCATTCCTGGAAAGGGCTCCTCAGATTGGAGTTATGCGTGGATCCCCGTTGTCGGCCCCATCATTGGAGGGGTTCTAGGTGCCCTATTGTACCAGCTACTCTGGACCACCCCTGCGGTGTGAGAGGGCATAAACTGCATCCCATTTTGAGCGTCCTTGATTGACTCTCTTCATCAAGCCCGTTCAAGCTTTCTCCATCATGACTTCCCGGCGCTCATTCCTTACTTCAGCCACTGCCGCATCCTTTGCCATGTCGGCCTTGCCTATTTTAGGCCAAACTGGAAAAAAATTCCGCACGGCCATCATCGGCAGCGGTTGGTGGGGCATGAACATCCTGCGTGAAGCCATGGCCTCAGAGCGCATCAAAGTCGTCGCTCTATGTGATGTGGATGAAAATGTCCTGCTCAATGGCATCGAGGACGTAAAATCTGAAAATGGCGATGAGCCCAAAGGCTACAAAGACTATCGCGACATGCTCGCGGAGGCGAAGCCAGAGATCGTCATCATTGCCACCCCAGACCACTGGCACGCCCTGCAATCCATTGCCTGCTGCCAAGCTGGTGCCCATGTGTATGTGGAGAAGCCCACGGGCCACACCGTGAACGAAAGCCGCGCGATGGTGAAAGCCGCTCAAAATGCGGGTGTCGTGGTTCAAGTGGGTCTGCACCGCCGCATTGGTCCCCATCACGTGGAGGCCATGGAGTTTCTCAAATCTGGCAAAGTCGGCAAGGTCGGCATGGTACGCTTGTTTGCCGATAGCAAAGGCGGACCCGAAAGCCCCAAACCTAACAGCAAAGTGCCTGAGGGCTTAGACTGGGACATGTGGTGCGGCCCAGCTCCTGCGCGTCCATTCAACACAAAAATGCATCCCGGCGGTTGGCGCGGTTTCTTGGACTATGCCAACGGCACCATGGGAGATTGGGGCGTGCATTGGTTAGACCAAGTCCTCTGGTGGAGCGGTGAGAAAGGCCCCAAAAAAGTCTTCTGCTCAGGGGGACGGCCCATCTTTGGTGCGCCCATCTTGAATGAAAAAGAGCAGACCTCAGATGCTCCCGACCACCAAGTGGCCACCTTTGAATTTGAGCAGTTCACCGCCGTCTGGGAACACCGCAAATTTGCCGAGAATAACAATGAGAAGCACAAGATAGGTGCCTACTTTTATGGCGAAAAAGGCGTGCTTCACATCGGTTGGCGCGATGGCTGGACCTTTTACCCGGTCAATGCCAAAGAAGCGCCCACTCATCGGGATCATCAGCTTCAGGAACCTGATGGGCACAACATCGCCCTGCTTTGGGCAGACTTCATTCAGGCCATTGAAACAGGTCGCAAACCCGTGGCCGATATCGAAAGCGCTCACCGCTCCAGCTGCCTCCCCATGCTGGGCATGTTAAGCTGGAAAGCAGGTCGCAGCATCCAATGGGATGCCGAGAAAGAACAGATCATCGGAGACCCCGAGGCCAGCAAGCTGCTCAGTCGCGAATATCGTGGCCCTTGGAAATACCCGGTGGTCTAAATCATCCGACGACAGCCTAACCAAAAGTAAAAGAGCCTTTCGATTTCGAAAGGCTCTTTCTTCTTGGCTCTAGATTCTACCTCCGATTACGGGGCCTGGATCTGGCTGGTGCTGCCGTCGGTGAAGGTGATGTTGATCACCGTCAGACCAGTGCTGTCCATCACCGGTTGTTCCCAGCGGCGGTCCGTCGAGTTCGACCCGGGCAGGTCCATTTTCTCCACCGTTTTATTGCCTTCTGTTGTGTTGATCACGTCGCCTTTGCGGATCACTAAGGTCAGGGCTCCGCCACTGGCGGCACTCTTCCACACGCCTTGGTTGTTATCTGCGGTTGTGTCTCCACCCGCCAATGTTCCCAGGAAGGCGTATTGATCATTCCCCCCCACCACCGGCAGGTCAAAGCCGCTGAAGGTGGCTCCGGTTGTCCCTGGGGCGGCGTCTCCTACTGCCACGCCTAGCTGCATGCT
>JAOZVT010000914.1 GCA_025869455.1 Prosthecobacter sp. | reverse complement strand
CTGGAAAAAGTCAGCGGCGATCCAGGCCTCTACACCTTCGGTTTCGCATGCCTGCACGGCTTCTTCGATCTTGCTGAAATGCACGTGCTGGGCTGCAAAGATGACCCTGGCCACGGAGTGTTCATGCATGGCCTTCACCAGTTCGCTGATGGGTAGTTTCGTGATGTCAATGAGAGCGCAGATGTCTAAACTGACCTGCTGCTCGGCGGGTAAGCGTTCCACGAAGCGTTCCATATCAGAATCCAGGCCGGCTAGCAGCACGCGTTCACGGCCTTTGCCGGAGGCAATGAGATGACGCAGGTTTTGCCTTTGAATGGCCTCCCGAATCAACAAGGCAATGCCAGCCAGCATGACGGCCATGACGACCACGGAACGGCTGGGAACCTCCCATTTGATGAAGACCACAAAACCGCCGATGATCATGCCCATGATGACCAAGCTTTCCGCAAGCTGGCGGAGGCTTTGCGCTGGGGTCTTGTGATAGAGATTGGCATAAAAGCCACGGGCTTCTAAAACCAAGGGGGTGAAGGGGCCGACGACCGCCATGATCCAGTAAAGTTGTCCCACGGGCGGGATCTCCACCAGATCAGGCCAAATTTCTGGCAAAACCGCAGATCGAACAAAATGCGCCAGCCACAGACAAAAGATCAGCAATGCGCTGTCTAGCAACTGTGTGAGCTGCAAATTGATTTCCTGTCGGCGACCAAGCATAATAGGGTAAGAATAAGCGAAATATTACTTCAATACTATTAAAATTACAACTAACCTAGAAAATGCCACAATTTCTTTCCACAAGTAACGTGCTGCTTTCGACACGGCCACTTGCTGTCGGGGTTATCCCTGATGTGGCGACCCTGCAACTATGGTCGGAAATGAGTCCCGCCCAGCGTGAAACCTCGTGTGATGTCATTGAGTTGCGTCTAGACACGCTCAAATTATCCACTGAAGAAATCAAAACGGCATTGGTGGGGAATGCCATTCCTGTCTTGCTGACAGCACGGCATCCGGCTGAAGGCGGCCAAGGGAGTGAAGATGCGGCTGGCAGGATGGCTATGATTGAGCCCCTTTTAGGGCTGGCTGCACTGGTGGACATTGAACTCCGCAGTGCCATGGAAATGAAACCGCTGGTGCAAAAGGCCCAGGGCATGGGCGTGCGGGTGATGGGTTCATTTCATGATTTTCAGACCACCCCTGGAGAGGAAGTCCTGAGAGGGGCCATCAATTTTGCCCAACTTGCTGGGCTGGATGCGGTGAAATTGGCCACCTTTTTAAATACAGCCGCCGATTTGACCCGGCTGATTACGCTGACTTCTGAGGTGCATCGCTTACGCCTTTCCAGCATGGGCATGGGACCCTTGGGAAGAGTGTCGCGTTTGGTCCTTGCAAAGTGTGGCAGCTTGCTGAACTACGGCTATCTAGGCCAAGCCAATGCACCTGGACAATGGCCTGTGGCCCGGCTGAAAGAACTCTTGGCTGAACTTTGATATGACGACTTTCCTGACTAGCAAACCTTTCCGATGGATCACCCTCTTGGCACTGCTGCCTTTAACAGGCTGTGATGATCCTCAGCGTGAGCAAAAGCTCAAATGGCGTGAAGAGGAGGTCAATGCCAAGGAGGCGGCGATCATTCAGCGTGAGCTGGTCATCACCAAAGAAAAACAGGTCATGGAGGGCACACGCCTGGACCTGTTGGCCAAGGAAAAGAATGTGACGATGCTGCAAAAGCAGCTGGCTGAAGAATTGGAAAAGACCAAGCGAGTTCGCCGAGAAATCGAGATTCGCGATCTCCGTGGGCCGATTCCGCAGATCAGTGCGGACCGCGTGATTGTGGTGGATGCAGGCTCGGATGAAGTTCTTTTTGAGAAGAATTCAGGCAAACAAGGCGCCATTGCCAGCACGACCAAACTGATGACGGCCTTGCTCATCGTGGAGACAGGTGATCTGGACAAAATCGTCACCATTGAGCTGGGAGACACGCAGTGCAGCCCAGTGCGTATTGGTTTGAAGGTCGGAGAGCAATACACACGCCGTCAATTATTAACGGCCATGCTCGTCAAAAGCTCCAATGACATTGCTCAGGCACTGGCACGTGATAATGCAGGTACTTTGGAGGCCTTTGTTGCAAAGATGAATGCCAAATGCACAGAGCTTGGCCTTCAGGACAGCCATTTCATGAATCCTCATGGTCTGCCTACCCATACGGATGACGAGCCCTTCAGCACGGCGCATGACCTCAGTGTCATTGCCAAAGCCTGTGATAAAATGGAAGATATTCGCGGGATCGTCAAACTACGTAGCTTTTCCTTCAAGTGGCCGAATGGACGTGTGACTGAGCTTTCCAACACCAACCGTGTCTTGCGGAGTGTGAGTTATTGCGATGGGATGAAGACAGGCTACACGGATGCTGCTGGGTACTGCCTTGTCGCCAGTGGTGAGCGCAATGGTCGCCGCCGCATCGTGGTGGTACTCAATGATACCGAGAGTGGCGTTTGGCGGGACGCGCAGGCCCTTTTGGATTGGGCTTTGAAGGCGTAATGCATCACCTTTAGGTCCACTTCCAAGCATGTCTGATTCTTCCCGTTCCTCTCAGCCCGCCGCAGAATTTGACGCCTTTGCGGGTGACTATGATGCTGCGATCAATGAGGGGCTGAAGTTCACAGGGGAAAAGAAAGAATACTTTGCTGAGACGCGCATCCGTTGGCTGAAAGAACGGCTCGCCCAAAAAGGCTCTCAGCCGCGCTCCTGCTTAGACTTCGGGTGTGGCACTGGCACTTCAGCCTCGCTACTGCAAGAAGGACTGGGTTTAGAGAAATACACGGGGTTTGATCCCTCCAGTGAATCCATTGCTGAAGCCCGCAAAGACCATCCCACAGGCCCCTTTCAATTCACTCATGAGGTGAAGGATCTGCCGGAAAACAGCTTTGACCTAGCTTTCTGCAACGGTGTGTTTCACCACATTCCTTTGGCTGCACGGGACGAGGCTTTTCAACGTGTGTTTCAAAGCCTCAAGCCTGGAGGTTGGTTTGCATTTTGGGAGAATAACAAGTGGAACCCCATCGTCCACCTGCTCATGAGCCGGGTACCCTTTGATCGGGATGCCATCATGCTTTTTCCCTTTGAAGCGAAGGGGCAAATGCAGCGGGCTGGCTTCCATATTGCCTTGCGTGACTATCTCTTTGTCTTTCCAGCCAGCCTGAAATTCCTGCGTCCCTTGGAGCCAGCCATGTGCAAGCTACCGACGGGTGGGCAATACCTGATTCTGGCTCAAAAGAAATCATGAGATCATGTGGTCCTTGTTCCTGCTGATCTGTCTTCTGCTGATTGCGTATGCGCATGTCGGGTATCCGATCTTGATGGCCCTTTTGGCTCGCGGTCGTGTTCAGGCATCGAACGAAGACGACTCGCTGCCTGAAGGAATCAGCATCGTCCTCAGTGTATACAACGCGGAAGCACGCATCCAAGAGCGTTTGAATAATTTGTTAGGCTGCCGTTGGCCGGGTGATTTGGAGATTGTTGTTTTCTGCGATGGCTGCACGGATGCCACCGCTCAAAAAGTGGCGGCTCTGGCCGATCCACGCCTGCGGGTGATGGAGAATCCTCAGCAGCGGGGTAAAGCCACGGCTCTTAACGAGGCCATCCCGACCTGCCGATATCCCATTGTCGTCCTTGGCGATGCCCGCCAGGATTTCCACCCAGAAGCTCTGGTGGAATTGACTCGCCCGTTTGTTAGGCCGGAAGTCGGCGCTGTGAGTGGCCTGCTAGAAATTGCCGCTTCCACCACGGGCAGCGGGCAAGGGGTGGATCTGTATTGGAAGATCGAACGCAAACTGCGCGAGTGGGAAGGCCAGTATGATTCTGTGATCGGCTGTACAGGAGCGATTTATGCGATCCGTCGGGATTTGTTTCAGCCTCTGGATGCCGCGACGATTTTGGATGATGTGGTGGTGCCCATGCGCATCGTTACCCAGGGCTAC
>JAOZVT010000913.1 GCA_025869455.1 Prosthecobacter sp. | reverse complement strand
GTCCAAGCGCAGGCGGGAATGAAGCTGCGCGTCCGTTTGGTGCAGGCCTTTGGAGGCGGCCGGGTGATCGGAAAACTGCGGGTCTCTGGTATCCGTGGAGCCGTGCCGGATTGCCTTCCTGTCATCGCGGATGAGTCTGACAGCACCGAAAAAGGTCCGAAGAAAAGCCCGGCTATCGTGGCCATTGAGCGTGAGTTGAAAAAGGTTCAGCGGGAGCTGGATGCTCTGAAGCCCGCCACAACCGAAGTGATGAAAGAGCTGCCGGAGCCACGCATGACGGCCATTTTCAAACGGGGTGTTTACACGGATCCCCTGGAACCCGTGACGGCAGCGACCCCGGCTATTTTTGAGCAAGGGGCCAGCGGTCCTCCGAACCGACTGAGCTTGGCCAAATGGTTAGCCTCCCGCAAAAATCCCTTGGTCGCGCGGGTCATGGTGAATCGTCTGTGGACGGAAATATTCGGTCAGGGAATCGTCACCACGGTGGAGGATTTTGGCATCAAGGGAGCTGCACCATCTCATCCTGAATTGCTGGATTGGCTGGCGGTGGAGTTCATGGATCAAGGCTGGAGCCTGAAGAAGATCCTGCGGGAAATCGTCCTGTCTCATACCTATCGTCAGAGTTCGCGCATCCTGGAAAATGCCAAGAGCTTGGAAGCGGACGCGGGGAATAGCCTGCTTTGGCGTGGGCCACGCTTTCGGTTAGACGCCGAAGCGATTCGTGACAATGCTTTGGCTATTTCAGGTTTGTTGAGTTTAGAAAAAGGTGGAGAGCCGATCCGTCCGCCGCAGCCTGAGGGTCTGTGGGCGAAGGTGGGAGGCCAACAGTACAAGTATGAGGTGAGCCCCGGGGAAATGCAGTATCGGCGCGGACTCTACGTGGTCTTGAAGCGTGGAGCCCCATATCCGAGCTTCATGAACTTTGACGCGAGTGCGCGCATGGCTTGTGTCGTGAAGCGCAGTCGCAGCAATACACCGCTCCAAGCTTTAACCTTGCTGAATGATCCTGTGTACGTGGCCGCCACACATGCCTTTGCGCAAAGGATGGCCACAGAGCCAGATGCCCAAACACGCATTCAGTTAGGCTTCAGGCTGGCTTTGGCCCGTGATCCAGCGCCAGAAGAGGTGGCGATTATGAAGCAACTTTATGACGCTCAATACAGCCAGGATGAAGGCAAGGCGCTGGAAGCGGTGGCCAGCGCTTTGTTGAATCTAGACGAAACGATCACCAAGGAGTGATCGCGCGTCCTCGACGTCTTATTCCAAACCGGGAGGTTTCTCTGAGACGTTCCGGCCCGTGTTGGTTGGCTTCGGTGGCGGCTTGCTAGGATCAAAGAATTCACCGCCAGTGATGAAGGCCTCTCCAGAATCAGCCAGCGCCATTTGGGGGCGGTCTCCATTTTCCTCACGGTAATAGGCGCGCTTTTTCAAGCTGCCATCTGGAGACACAATGCAGTAGGCATAAATGTGTGGCTGAGCCAAGAAGAGCACGTTCAAATTGTTTTCTCGATCCAGCGTGATCTGTGGGTCATGTGCCATGGTGATAGGTCCCAGGCAAAAGGTTTTAAGACGTACATTGGTTCGGTCTTCAATCATGCGAACGTACAGGGCCGTGCTATCCAAGTCTGTGAACAGAATGACGGCGTAACGACGCATCTGGCCTGCATTTTTATAGCCTTCTGGAATGCCGTAGGAGCGTTCCCACATGGGTTTGTTGTCCGTGATATTAAAACGAACGCGCTTGCTGACATAAAATTGACCGGAAGGAACATGAGCGACACGGGCTGTGAGGCCATAATTTCCGATTTCTGTTGGCGCGTAGGCATCTGTAACGGTTACCCGCTTTTGGATTGTGCCGCCTGCGGGGATCTGCACCAGTTCAGCCCCCGAAACTTCAATGGGTGCCAGATCACGCCCTGTCATATCGGTCATTTCAAAGGACAGCCAGTTAGCGCGGCCAGGGCCACCCAGGACGACTTCAGCGCCGGAGCGATTGGTGATGGTGACCGAAGCCGGAATGGCCTCTAGGGCGAGGTAGTTGGTCCGGGGTAAAGTCATGCCGACTTCAAACTGAGCGTGAGCCGCAAGGGCACAGACAAAAAAGAGCAGGGGGGTAAGGAAGCGCATAAGCCAATTGAATGATAAATCTAGACCACAGAAAACTCTAAAATGTTGGAACCACGCCCCGGATATTAAAAACTTCTTTAGGGGGCGGTGTCACTGGCGGTACGGAAGCCACGTGCCAGAGTGGATTCTGAGGCCGATTCAGCAAAGAAACGAGTCGTCAAAAGATCTTTGTTACTCTTCAGCGCAAAATGGCCACCACGCACCACGGGGGCGCGCAGGTCAGGGTAATCTGGATGGGCGGGCCAGGGTTCCCCCTTCCGTTCGCTAGCGGTCCATTCAGAAACATTGCCTGCCATATCAGAAATTCCGTATGGGCTGACATCCTGAGTCTTTCGATCTACGGGTGCCCAGAGGTTATAGCCATCCTTATCGCCGCCTTTGCCTGCCGCATCGTAGTCATCGCCCAGATTGGCCGCCGCGCTGTCAAATTTGTCTCCCCACGGAAAGGATAGTCCTTGGGTGCCACGGGCTGCTTTTTCCCACTCTTCTTCGGTGGGCAGCCGTTGGCCCTTCCACTTAGCGTAAGCGTAAGCGTCCCACCAGTCCACCTGAGTGACGGGTGTGTTGAGGCTGATGGGGTGTCCATTGTAGGTAGCCCCCGCTTTGGCAGCGGCATAGGTTTCCATCCATTTGGCTGGTGTGTGGCTGAGCTTGGTTTTGGGCTGATCGGGATGATCAAAGACGTTGGGAGATTGAGTTTCCAGAGCCTTCAAGAAGTCTCCATATTGGCCAATGGTCACCTCATGCTTGCTGATCCAAAACGTCGGCAGATTTCGACGTTCCTTCTTTTGGTAAATGAAGGGGCCTGCGGGAATGGCAATCATTTCTTGTTCGGCCACTTTGGAAACGGCGGGTGTCGCGATACCCACCAAATTTCCGAGGGCAAACACGGCCACTAGGGCTGCCGCAGCTAAGGCCCATGCCCACCACGGAGTCCGGCGTTTGCTGGCGGAGGAACCTTCTTCAGCTTCGATCCGGCGCATGATGCTGCGTTCACGCATGGCATCGCGTACGTCGTCCAGGGCATCCAAGAGGCCGGACCAATCATGCTTTCCTTCCGCCAAAGTTGCTAGCAGACCGCGTGCTTTGCCCTCAGCCGCCAGGGGCTGCACGAGATCTAGAAAAGCAGCAACTTCCTCTTCATCCACTTTGGGGCGACTGGTCGGCGGGCGGAAGATGTTCACGATGCTGGCCTGATTTTCAGCATCCAGATAAATGTCCCGTGGGTAAAAGCGGCGGTGATGATAGCCACGCTCCACGGCATACTGCATGGTTTCCGCCACGCCAAAGAGGAGTTCGGCGATCTTACGCTCTGACAGGTGCTCACCCGCAGCTTGAAGTTCCTCCAGATTCCTCCCGCGTGGTAACTCACGGGTATAAAAGATGAGGCCATTCACGGAACCCGCTTCATACAAAGGGGCAATCCGGGGATGGGAAATGGAGGCTTTCAGGCGCTCACGTTCTTTGAACTTTTGAACGGCCTCTGGCTGACTGAGCAGGTCTGGCCGCAGCAAAACCATGGCGACGGGGCGCTGCACGGTCACCTGAATGGCTCGGTAGGTTTCGGACTCGGTTTCCTGCGTCAGACGATCCTGAACCTGGTAATTTCCCAGCATGGTGCCGGGGGCAAGAAAGGCTGGCAACTCCACGCAGCGGGGCGGTGGTGTGGCTTCAAGGGCTGCTTGGGCACGGACGATGAGTTTTTCCTCACTGTAAGGAGCATCCAAGAGGACAGGCCAGCCAGCGATCTGAGATTCAAAACCTGTGAGGTCGTAGCGTGTGGTGAAGAGAACTTTGGCCTGTGGAAAGCGTGTTAAAACGGCATCTCGCAGGTTAAAACCCGTATCGCCACTGGCGGCAGGAATGGCTTCCGTAATGAGTAAATCGAGCGCACCAGCACGGGT
>JAOZVT010000912.1 GCA_025869455.1 Prosthecobacter sp. | reverse complement strand
CCACTGACACCTGAGACGCATCATCTGCTAGATCAGGATCGCTTAGCACTAACCAAGCATGGGGCGTATCTTATCAATACCAGTCGTGGTAAACTGGTGGATAGTATGGCGCTGGTCGAAAGCTTAAAATCTGGGCATCTCGGCGGCGTGGCACTGGATGTGTATGAGGAGGAGGAAGGCATCTTTTTTGAGGATCATTCTGGTGAGGTCTTGCAGGATGATACTTTGGCTCTGCTGCTCTCTCTGCCGAATGTACTCGTGACTTCGCATCAGGCATTTCTGACTCAGGAGGCGTTGCATGAAATCGCCCGTGTCACGGTGGGCAATCTGTGTCGGGTGACATCCACAGATTTTCTTCCAGGAACCGTCCTGACCTGAAGCGAAAGCTTGGCAAAAGCGATGACCTGCGCACAATCGGCCCATGAATCTTCATGGACAAATTTGCGTCATCACGGGTGCTGCGCGTGGTATCGGTCTGGCTACGGCTCAGGCCCTGACCTCCAAGGGGGCCAAGGTGGTGCTGGTGGATGTGGATGCTGCCGCTCTGGCTCAGGTCAGGAATGCCTTGCCAGCAGACCAGACATTGACGGTGGTCGCAGACATTACCCGTGCTGCTGATGTGGCGCGGATTGTCGAAGAAACCACCGCTCACTGGGGTAACTTGGCCGTGTGGGTGAATAACGCGGGATTGGCCCGGCATCGCTGGATTCCCGACTACACCGAGAGTGAGATTGACCTCATGCTGGCGGTGAATCTGAAAGGTACCATCTTGGGTTCCCAGGCCGCTTTGCGAGTCATGATGCCAAATCGTCAGGGTCACATCATCAACGTCATTTCCACCGCCAGCCTGCGTGGCATTCCCAGTGAGACGGTCTATTGCGCGGCCAAGTGGGGCGTCCGAGGTTTTACTCAAGGCTTGGCGGAAGAAGCCGCTGCCCACCGTATCCGTGTCACAGCCCTCCTACCCGGTGGCGTGGACACGGCTTTTTGGGACGATGCCTCGCAACGTGAGGCACCGAAGCAGCTTTTCTTGAAGCCTTCACACATCGCGGATGGCATCGTCAGTTGCTTAGAAATGGACGACTTCTGCGTGCCCCGTGAGCTGGTCCTCAGGTCGTTGGACGACAGTGATTTCACGGTGAAACCTGAATGATGGGCAGTCACCCCAATGTCCAGTGAGCTTGGCGGAGGACGGCTTTCTTGGGCTCTTTCATGGACTCATACCAGACTGATAAGAAGCTTCCGTCGGCGAGTTCGACGGTGCTTGGGTAGCCGAGATCGCCCCCTTTGCCGTCTCCTGAAATAATCAGGGCTTCCCCCCAGGTCTGGCCATTGTCGCTGCTCAGACGGGCTTGATTGCCGTAAGGTTTACGTCGGTGGCCGTAGGTCATCATCAGACGACCATCGCGCAGGCGCAGGAGGTGAGATGGCAGGCCATAGACGCCTGTGGTCTTGGGTTCACTCCAGGTCTTGCCGCCGTCTTTGGAGACGGTTTGCAGGGTCTCACCTTTATTCGCGTCGTTGTGATTGCGGATCTGGACGATGAGGGTGCCGTCCGCAGCCTCCACGGCATGCAGTTCATGGTAACCTTTCACCACGGTATCTCCTGTCCGTGTCGGGATTTCTGCTAACCATTGCCAGGTCAAACCATCGTCTTTGGACTCGGCAACGCCGATTTTTTTCTCGCCCGTCCACAGTTGTTTACCCGCGTAGAGCAAGCGTCCATCCTGGAGCTGGATCGGCCCATGAGGACTGTTTACTACAGAAGGGATAGGCGCAGACCAAGAGATACCGCCGTCGGTGGAGCGCAGTATCCATTCGCCCAGGCCGGCTTGGCGTTGTTCTGGGGTCAGAAAATCACGGGTGGCCTTCCACATTTCGTATTCGCCTGCAGGCATCTTTTCGGTGCTCCAGCCCTTTTCTGTGAGGGCGGCAAACTTGCTCTCTTTTTCCAAATACGGCTCGTAGGCCAGAGAGGTAAAGGTGGTGACCAAAAGCGTGCCTTTGGCTGTCTCTAAGACACCTGAATCACGGTCATCCATAGGACTATCATGGAGAACGCGGGCTCTTGTCCAACTGGCACCATCATCGCGTGAACACATGGAAACGACTTGGCCAAAGGGACAGACATGTTCTTCGCGGCCACCTGACCAGACGACCCAGAGCTCGCCATTTTTCCGCCGCGCTACGGTGGGCCAGCCGTGATAAAATTCGGGCTGACGAGAGATAACTTTGGTTTCCAGGATCTTGATTTCTGGATCCGCCGCCTTTGCTGCCCAGGGTGCAGCCATCACGGCCCCTGCTTGCAATGAATGCGAAAGAAAAGTGCGGCGGCTGCTGGTGGTCAGTTGGCTCATTTCAAAAATGTTGGGTTGGTTGGCTTCAACACTACGGCGCTTGAGGCCAGACTTTTGCGCTTAGCATCCTGATGGGCGCAGTTCTCCGTTGTTCTAGGCTTCGGGTTGTGTTCAATGATGCATGCTTTTCCGCACCATTGAGATTTCAGAATCAAGCTTCGCACCCCCCGGAGTTTCGTTTGTGACGGTTAAATCAACAGCCCTCAAGAGACGAGCTGATCTCAGTCTTTATGTGCCTCCGGAAACATCCGCTAAATCACTACCTTTGGTTATTCTGCTGCATGGTGTTTATGGCAGTCACTGGGCGTGGTTGTTCAAAGGTGGTGCGCATCAGGTTCTGGATCGTCTCATCAAGGAGGAGAATCTGCCGCCGATGATGTTGGCCATGCCCTCAGATGGACTTTGGGGAGATGGCAGTGGTTATGCACGCCATGCTGACGCGGACTATCATCGCTGGATTGTGGAGGAAGTACCTGCTGCGGCTGCCCTAGTGGACCCTCGTGTGAATCGGGCACCGCGGTTCATCGCTGGGTTATCCATGGGCGGCTATGGGGCCATGCGGCTTGGGGCACTGCACCCTGAGAAATTTGGAGCTATCAGTGCACACAGCAGTTGTACGGACATCGCGCACATGCAGGGTTTCGTGGAGGAAACCACAGCTCAGTTTGACTTGAAGGAAGAGCCGCCGCTCTCAGTCATCGCATGCATGAAACTCAATGCGAGTCGTTTGCCGCCGCTACGTTTTGATTGCGGCAGCGAGGACATCCTCATTGAGCACAATCGTTTATTGCATCAGCAGTTAGACCAAGAGGGAATTCCTCATGAGTATGAGGAGTTTTCCGGCGGTCACACCTGGGAATATTGGCATGAGCACTTGGCGGAAAGCCTGCGCTTCTTTTCCAAGGTTCTGGGTTAGATCAAAACTGATCTGTCGCCAGCAGAACCAGCGTACAGGCTTCTTCCGTCCGAATGCCCGCAGCTGTGAGTTTTTCTGCGAGCTCTGCATTTTCAGCACCAGGATTGAAGATGACACGGGTGGGTTTCAGCGCGGTCAGCTTCTCTGCCAACCCGGCTGAGATAGCGGGTCCGACGTACATCGTCACGGTATCGACTGGTCCTGTGATCTGGGAGAGTTCTGACACCACAGCTTGACCTTCGATCTCTTTCAAGCGCGGATGCACCGGAACCACCTCATGCCCATGCTGACGGAGAGCCATCTGCGCTTTATGAGCATAGCGCTCCGGTTTGTCACTGGCACCGAGAATGACGACACGTTGAGGAGAGCTGTTCATGAGGAGTTGGAATCGTCGTCTTCGAGGTGGAAAAGATGCAGGGCACGATGCGCTGCCGGAGCCAGCACGATGCCCATGACGGAGATGAACACCAAGCCACTGAACAAAGCATACGCACTGGCAAAGACTTTGGCAGCATCGGAAGGCAGATCTCCCATGGGCCCCATCCCGGCGAGGATCATGGAAGCATTCAGCAGACTATCCACCCAACTCATCTGGGCGATGTAGTGATAGCCAAGGATGCCGATGGCCAAGGCCACCAGCGCAAGGAGCATGGCAAAGCCTAAAAACTTGGCCATGCGCCAGGCAAAGACAGGAAGGGGAGCAAGGGAAGTTTGACGAGGCTCAAACATAAATGGTCAGGGAATGTCAGGAAACTTTAGC
>JAOZVT010000911.1 GCA_025869455.1 Prosthecobacter sp. | reverse complement strand
GATCGCCCGGTTTGCCATCTTTATACTTGTAATCATGCGGCAATTTCAGTCCATTCATGTCGCGATCCTTAATAGAGGACTGGTTGGCACGAATGTAATTCTGAATGCCATTGCGCAGACGGCGAACATCTTGACCTGACTTCTCAATGATCGGCTCAATTTCAGCCATCAAGCGCTTCACAGGCTCACCCTTCTCAAGATCTTTACCATTCAGACGCGTCGTGGTAGCACCAAAGAAAGAAGCCATTTCATAGAACTGCTTCTGGGTCCAATCTGCAAAAGGATGGTCATGGCACTGCGCACAGGCCACATCCGTTCCCAAAAACACCGTCAAGGTATTGGCCAAGTTATCCAGAGGCATCCCAGCATCACGGAGCAAGTAGCCAGCGGCACCATTGTAGGAACCATCAGGCTTTTTGTCCCACATTTTACCAGTGGCAGTGACCATTTGATAAACGATCTTGTCCCACTTCTCATTCTTGGCGATCTGCTCCTTGAACCAATTGATGTAAGGAGTTCCGCGCACGTTATCCTGCTCAAACTTATCCTTGATGCGCAGCATCTCAGCAAAGTAATTGAAAAGGTGTGTCTTGTAGCCATCAGACTCCAAGAGCATATCAATCAACTTAGCACGCTTCTGCGGATTGCTATCTTTGATGAACGAACTGGCTTCCTCGTAGTTTGGAATACGACCTGCAATGTCCAGATAAACACGACGAACAAACTGCTCATCATTGGCCATAGGGTTAAAGCTCTTGATCGGCTCTTTACCGATGCTCACGCGAGTCGCGTTGGCCTTGATCAGACCATTGGCCACCAATTGGTCAATCTTTTGAGCCGCTTGGGCAACAGTCGCATTGGCCATCATTTGTGGGCCAGCATCAGATGCAGCAGCAGGGGCCGTCGCAGCGGCAGCCGTTTGGGCAGCCTTCGCAGCAGCAATATCATCAGCAGACAAACGCGCCAGCGGGAAACGGTGCTGGGCACCATCACTGGTTTGCAAGACAATAGCGTCCCCTTCGATTTGCACAAAGGAGGCGGTGACTTGGCGACCTTCGACGTCAGTCCAGGTGCGGATTTCTGCCGCAACGGAGCTGCCTGCAAAACCGGCGATCATCAGACCGGCGAGCATGTATTTAGTGGCTTTCATAGGTGGTGAATGGAACAAGGAGCTGTAACTCAAGGCTGAAACGGCCAGCCGCCCCCGACATTAGGAATTTTCTAGAAAATTCAGCCAAAATTCAACTTCTAGGCCCAGCATCCCCCAAAAAAGGCATAAAAATGCCGCATCCCAGAGGAATGCGGCACTCAAAACTTAGGGTGTGTTTTAGGCTTATTTGACCAATTCACAGGTCACCGCAGCGCTCTTGTCCATTTCACCCAGAACCACAGCACCGGTGCCCACCTTGAGAGCCTTCTTCGCCTGCTTCGCATCCACAATGGCGACCCAGCCAATGCCCATGTTGAAGGTATCCCAGCAATCGGCGGGATCTGCATGACGCAGAACCTTTTGCACCACATCATTCTTCCAAAATGGTACCTTCAAGTGGCAACCGAGTCCCCGCTTGGTGAAAATACGGCCCAGATTTTCCACCAATCCCCCGCCCGTGATGTGCGCCATCGCGGCGGGTTTGATCTTCGCCTTCTTCAGGCCCCAGCACTGCTCATGATACAAAAGAGTCGGTGTCAGCAACTGTGCTGCATCCTTTTTGCTCAGCTTGATGCTTTCCTTCTCAATGATCCGGCGCACGAGGCTGAAACCATTGGCGTGGAAGCCTGCGCTCGGCCAGCCGATCAGCACATCCCCTTCCTTGATCTCCGCTGGGTTTAAAACGTCCTTCTTTTCTGCGGCACCAATGGCGAATCCAGAAAGCTCCACCATGCCATTCAGCACCGCACCCGGCATTTCAGCCGTTTCACCGCCAGCTAGGATGCAATTGCAGGCCTGCAAATATTCTGACATCCCCGCAATGATCCGCGCCAGTTGCTTCTTCTTGATCTGGTTCACGCCGACGTAGTCCAGGAACATGATCGGATCTGCCCCGCAGGTCAGCACATCGTTCACATTCATGGCCACTAGGTCCTTACCCGCGTTTTCCAGCAGGTCATACTTCAGCAGCAGTTCCAGCTTCGTGCCCACACCGTCACAACCCGTAAAGATCATCGGTTCCTTGTATTTGCTCAGGTCATAACCCGCCGCAAAGAGACCAAAGGCATTCGCCAGCTTGCGCTTCTTTTGGGTGGCCTTCACCAGCGCACCAATGTCATCCACAAAGGATGCTGCTTCATGAATATCAACGCCGGCCTGTTTGTAAGTATGCTTGGACATGGGAGAGAACCCGGCGCACTCAGCCACCGGAAACCCTGAGAGTGCCTCGGGACGGGCGGGATGCAAGTGCAGGATTACTGGCGGCACCAGGGAGTCAGCAACTCGGATTCCGTAAATCCCCTCCTTTTGCCCTCTCCCAGTAACGCTGCGCACAGATTCCGTGGAAGCATCCCCTTAATCCCAAAAACATCCTCCCCACAACACACCCATTCAGACTTCCCAATTTGTGTCGAATGGTTCATGAAAGACGCATGGAAGCCCCCCAATCCGCAGAAACTTCCCCTGCCTCAAAACAATCACAGATGAAATGGCTGTGGTGGCCCTTTCTGGCTGCTGCCATGGCCGAAGTCCTGATGTTCATCCCATGGAACTGGTATAACCGTTGGATCGGTCTGCTTTCCAGTTGGGTTTACCTCGCTGGCTTGGGCTGGTTCTTCGGCTTGGCAGTGCTTCGCTTCTTTCAAAAGCGCATAGCTGTTGGCTTCGGATCGCTCGGAATCATGGTTCTTTTGATCAGCCTGTTTATCCCTTTATCCGTAGTTAGGTTCTTCCTCGGATTCACGGGATCTTCAGAAGATGGTTTTGCGAATGGCCTTCAACTTCCACAAGGCGTTACTCTAACAAGCCCTCTAAAAGCCTCATTTGAAGACAAAGAGCCAGGATCACCAGAAGATACCTTTCAGGCAGCCATCCGCTCAAACCTTGCTTTACCGATTCCAGCCGATCTGAAGCCGGATCTCCATACCCCTTCTCTAGCGCGACTGAGGAAAGACCACTCGGCCCTTCTGGATCGTTATCTTGCAACGCACCCAGGCTGGCGTGTTTACGAAGAAAAAGGTGGGCGCTTTGCCACCCGGCGCTGGATGATAGGCACTGACTGGAAGATAACGCTACACGGCTATTACAGTTCCTTTGACCGCGACTTGGGACCGACGTTTCAAACCCGCACCACCATTGCTTTTTCAGGAAAGACTTGGGCATCAGCGATTCAAAGAATCCCAGATGATCAACCCGGGGCCATCAAGACCGAAGTTGATAACGCGATGTGGGAAAGCTACATCGCCGTTCCAGTGGGCGATTTACTGGTCGAACAAATGGAGCAGTCAGAAACTCAGGCGCGACGCGTCACCACCACTGCTTTTGCGGAACTAGAAAAGGAATTTGCCGCTCTTCTCCTTAGCCCTGATTGGGATCAAGCCCGCAAGCTATTGCCAGCATCAGCCATCTCCCATGGACCTCCATCCATTGAACTGATCTCTTCCTTTCAGGGAGGCATCTACAATGCCCAAGTGCGTTGCAACCCAGGGGAACCTGGACGTATCTACCTCAAAGCTTTTGAAATCACACGAGACTACCACCTTTCTAGCGACCGCCTGAAAAAAGCCACCAACGAATGGATAGGCTGGTCAAATGATCCCAATGAACAGTTTTTATCAGAGACCCATTTCACCATCTATGAGGGGGATTGGGACCAGTTTTATGGGGCGCGCTTTGAAGTGTGGTTCCAACCCGACAGCAGAGCAGACGAACGCAAACTTCTAGAGCGTAACTTCAAGATTGAAGGCTGGATGCGCTAACCTGAATTGATCCAAGATGCCGCAAGCTGTGCTCAATGGCATCTTATCAAGATAGCCTCCTTACTGAAAAAAGAATACGCCTCACATGCCTAGTCAGCCCATCCACTTCCCCCGTTTGTGGTCTCATG
>JAOZVT010000910.1 GCA_025869455.1 Prosthecobacter sp. | reverse complement strand
TACTCAAGAGATCTTCCTTGTAGAGCCGTCTGGTGCAGATCGGTTATTACGGTGCTAATCCTTGGCCCGTGCGGCATGTCGGCCTTCCATGCTTCCTTGATGGCCATCGTGGGTGCCTCACCGATAGGTCTGCTGCTTTTTTGGATGACGGCCTGCGCGGGCAGGGCCCTTTGGGTTAAAAAACTGGAGTGGCATGTTCACCTCGGGCTGGCGATGACTTTTGTATTTCTGTCTTATTGGTTAGGTCGGGTTCTGCCGGGTCTGTTTGAGTCGATTGCAAAGAATGTTAGGCCTGTTACGAATGCAAGCCTCTTTGAGTTGTATATGGGTCTTTCGGGATGGTTGTTGGTTTTAAGCCTGATCCTCCGGCATTGGTTGGGAGGGCGGAAGCGTAGCGCCGCTAAGGCGTGAATGGCAGATTCAAATCCTGCCCATTTTCACCTCAGTACGGAAAGTGGTCATCGGATACCTTTCCCGGAGTGCCACGTTGGTGATTCGCTCTGATCCTCTTTGCCGCAGAGCGGCAGTCATAAACGTGTGCCACTCTGTGGCACCAGACCCAGGCCTGAAGCTGGACTCCATGCTGG
>JAOZVT010000909.1 GCA_025869455.1 Prosthecobacter sp. | reverse complement strand
CTGAAGGGGCTGACGTTGATCATTCTGTCCTCTCTGCTGCAAGCTACGGCGGCCATTACGGGTCCTATCAACTTGGCGGGGCTGAACATTTTCGACATTCACAGTCAGGTCCTGCTGATGCTGACCGCCCTGCTGGGCACGCAGATTTACATGCTCTCTGCCGCGATGTTTTTGCAAAAGACAGAAACGCCACGCGCCATCACGCGACGGCTGATCGAGATGGATGAAGGCAGCCTGTTTTTCCTGCTGGCGAGTCTGCTGACGGCCATTGGCGGTGTTTTTGCCTGGCTTTTCATCACCTGGGCTCTGTCCGGTTTTGGCGGCTTGGATGAAGTCGGCCCCTTGGTCATTTGGCTGCATTTCCTGGCGGTACCAGCGGTGATTGCCTTTGGCCTGCTCGGGGTTCACATTCTGCGCAAAGGCCGTCTGGGTTAAACCCGAATCTTGGAGTTCAGGTTAAAGGCTCTCTTTAGTCGCTCACAATTCGCTTGGCGATGTGGGCCATTCCCTGCGAGATTGTAAGCATGCCTTACCTCTTCGACGCGCTCGTCATCCTAGCCTACTTTGCGCTGATCATTAGCATTGGTCTTTCGCAGCGCAGCAAGAGCGAGAGCATGGAAGGCTTTACGCTGGGGAATCGCCAGATCGCGTGGTGGGCTGTTCTAGCCTCCATCTTGGCGGCGGAGATCAGCGCGGGCACATTTTTTGGAGCTCCGGGCGAAGGCTACGCGCTGCGGAATTACACGTACATCCAGCTCATGGCGGGCTATCTCCTGGCGCGCTTGGTCGTCAGTGCCGTTTTCATTCCCGCCTATTACCGCTACGGAGTGGTTAGTGTGTATGAGTTTCTGAGCATCCGCTTTGGCCCCATGACTCGGCGCTGGGCTTCGGCCATCTTTCTAGTGACCCGCCTTCTGGCCAGTGGCTCACGGCTCTGGGTGCCGACGGTGATCCTGGTGCTGGGCTGGAAGCTTTTTGTCGATCACAACATCACCCCGATGCAGGAATTTTGGCTGTATGCAGCGGCGCTGGTGGGCATCACGGTATTGACCGCGATTTACACCACTTTAGGCGGCATCCGGGCGGTGATCTGGACGGATGTGATCCAGATCTGCGTGCTATTTTCCGCCCTCGGCTTTGCCCTCTATTATCTGCTGGGTCACACGGGTGGCTGGCCTGCCCTGCAAGCAGCGATCCAGGAACCTGCGGTCATTGACTGGGGCAAACCTGACCCCGCGCATCCCGGTGCCTGGGGCTGGGTGAAAGGTATCTTGGAGACTGAATACACGGTCTGGGCAGCCTTTCTGGGCAGCACCTTCGTGACACTGGCCACGCACGGGACGGACCAAGACATGGTGCAGCGCATGCTGACGGCCAAAAACAAACGTCAGAGCGGCATGGCCACCATCCTTTCCGGCATCTGTGACATCCCGGTGAATTTCATGGTGCTCAGCATCGGCATCCTGCTCTACGTTTACTTTCAGCAGAACCCCTCTGAGCTGCTGCCAAGAAACTCAACCGGCACGGTGGATAGCAGCCAAATCTTCCCTTACTTCATCCTGAATGTGATGCCGCAAGGGCTGCGTGGGTTGGTCGTCGCGGGTGTGTTGGCCACGGCGATGGGCTCTCTGAGTACGGCACTCAATTCTCTGGCGACGAGCTACGCACAGGACTTCCACTTCCGCTGGTTTGGCCTGCCTAAAACGGATGCGGGCCAAGTGCGTGTCTTGCGCTTCAGCACGGTTCTTTTTGCCGTGCTGCTGATCGGCGTGGCGCTGGGAACAGCCTGGGTCAAAGCGCATAACCCGAGCCTGCGCATCATCCCTATCATCCTCGGCGTTTTTGGTTATACCTACGGTTCCCTGCTGGGAGTTTTCATGGTGGGTCTGTTCACCAAAACACGCGGCAATGACCTGGGCAATGGCCTGGGCATGCTGGCAGGCTTTGTGGTGGTGGCTTACCTGAGCGGCCTGGATCAGGGCCTAGCTGCGACGCTAGGCATGGGCGAAGGTTTCTCCCGGCCAGACTGGATGCCGATCATTGAATTTCCTTGGCGTATCTTTTTCGGTACGGTGGTGACCTTTGGTGTGGCGGTCTTATTTCCTACCTCCCTGGCCATGCAACAGCATCGCTATTTGGCGGAGAAGTAAAGAGAGGCCTCACGGCTTCTTCCACTCTTCACCTTCATCATCATCGTCGTCCATGCCGGTGTAGCCATCGTCATAGCCGTCTTCTTTTTCGTCCTTAGCGTCTTCCTCGTCATCGCCCTCTAAATTCAGGCCTTCGAGAGCTTCCAGATCCAGATCATCTGGATCAAGGTCATCCTCGTCGTCATCGTCTTCTAAATCATCATCGTCCTCTTCATCGTCGTCATCAGAGGATTCATCTTCAGCGTCGGTTTGATCTAGCCCGCGTTTTTCGATTTCGGCCAGGGTATCCGTCACGTCTTCCACCGTGTCCCAGACCTTGCGGGCGACAAACAGTGGCGCGCCCTGCTGCACAGCCATGGCGATGCTATCACTCGGCCGGGCATCTAGTTCGATCAGCTTGCGCTGGTGCAATTCATTCGAGGCGGAAAGAATCATGCGAGCGTGGAAGACGCTTCCTTCCACGTGGTTGATGATGACGCGCTCCACCTTGGCCCCAAAAGCTAACAAGACACTGCCCAGCAGGTCATGGGTCAGCGGACGGTCTTTGGAGATGCCGCGCATGAACATGGAAATGGCCGTGCCCACGGATTCATCCACGTAGATCACAAAGGTCTTTTCGCTATTGCCCAGGAAAACGGCAAAACTACCTTCTAAAGGCAGAACGGCGCGCACTTGAGCTTCGATGACTTCACGGTTCATGCAGGGAATTTAAGCCGTGCGAGTGCAGAAAGGCAAACACTCGCCCGTGATTTCTTCATCCCCTGCCCTGCCGCCGGGGTGAATCATTCCTCCACCCGTACCTTCAGCATGGGGGGCGTGTTGCGGGTGTTTTCCTTGCTGGCAAAGGCGTGGGCCAGTCCGCTGCTGGCGATTTCATTGGTCTGGCGGGTGATGATGAAGGTCACTAGACCATTGGTGTCTGAACGGAGAAAATCTGCCAAGGCCGGTCCTTTGATGGTGAAAGCCCCACGGGTGGTGCCCTGGGGGATGAATAATTCCCCCAGTTTCACGGACTTGCTGGCCATGGCTGCATTGCGATGTTCCGGCGCGTCATCATGGGCAGGCGCGTTGTCCCAGTTGATGTCCTTTTCACTCCACTCATCCTCGGTTTCATCCGTGAGTCCATAGACACTGAACACGGCATCTGGCACCAAGGAGGCAAAGCCGAGGTCGCTAGGCTCCACGTGCACCGTGAACTCGGCTTCCTCGATGCGTTTCCCAGCAAACCGATGCAAATCAAAGGCCATGTAAGCGATGCGCTCCAGATTGATATTGTGCGTGCTGTGTTTGATCCGCAGGTAGGATTCCCGCCCGGTGATGTGGTGCTTCGGGTCGGATTGAATCCAGGAGTCTTTGCCGCGCCCAAAGGCCGTGGTGAGGATTTGCCAGCCGTCTCCCAGATCATTGATCGGCCCAGGCAACCAGCGCCCTGGTTCCGGCTGTTCATCATGCGTTTGCGCGTCAGGATCAGCCGCGCTTTTCATGAAGCCACCGTAGTCCACGCGCTGCCCTGCACGCAGTTCTTGGCTGCCTTTTTTGCCCTGACGCTCCACCTCCACCAAGCCCTCGATCACATAGACGAGGGATTTGCCATCCTCACTGGCGCTGACGCCGAAGCGGGTGCCGTAGTCCACCACCTTGGTCTCATCGGTATGAATGGTGAAGCCTTTGGCCGGAGGCGGCACGTCTGCCACCACGGTACCTTTTTTCACCCGGCACTCCATGGCCGAAATCACCTCCAGTGTCACGGGAGCCTCCAGAGCCACCTCCGCGCCGCTGGCAAAGGTCAGGGTCGCGATGCCGTCCAGCAGTTCCAGGGTGCCCGGCTGCAAGCTGGAACCCACCAGCGTAGGCAGCGCACTGTTCCCCCACTTGCAGGCGCTGGCTTTTGTCAAAGTGGC
>JAOZVT010000908.1 GCA_025869455.1 Prosthecobacter sp. | reverse complement strand
ATCTTTGAAGAAAGCCCTGGTGTGTTGAAACTGCCATCTTTGGATTTTGAACCCGAATATCTGGCTGTCTCTGCGGATAGCCGCAAGGCCATGGTGACGCTTCAAGAAGCCAACGCAGTGGCTGTTCTTGACATTGCCACAGCCACTTTCACTTCGGTGATGCCTTTGGGTGAAAAGGACTTTTTCACTCTGCTGGCCGATTTTAGTGATCGTGATGGTCCGGGAGATACCGCTCTCATTAATCTGACCACGGGTAATCCTGTCTTTGGTATGTATATGCCAGATACGATTGCCTCCTTCAAAGTGGGGCTTCAGACTTACTATGTGATCGCCAACGAAGGTGATGACAGGAATGATTTCCTGCCAACGCCTGAAAGTACAACGGTAGGCAATGGTGCATACATTTTGGACCCAGAGGTCTTCCCGAACGCGGCTGAACTTAAGACCAACGCTCGTCTCGGTCGTCTCACCGTTTCGAATGCTCCTGGCTTGCGTGGTGATACTGATGGTGATGGCGATATTGATCGCATCCTTATGTATGGTGGTCGTTCCTTCTCGATCCTAGACTCGACGGGAGCCATGATCTATGACAGTGGCGACGACATCGAAAAAACGCTCGCTTCGATTGGGGATCCACTCTTTGATGATGGGCGCAGTGATAACAAAGGCCCTGAGCCAGAAGGTGTCAAAATTGGTGTCATTGATGGCCGCACCTATGCCTTCATCGGCCTGGAGCGTCATCGGAGCGTGATTATTTATGATGTTACCGATCCCGCTAATGTGACCCGCGCTGGCCTTGTGAGCTTCCCTGAAGATCTCAATCCAGAAGGCATCACCTTTATATCGGCGAAGAATTCTCCCAATGGCATTCCGATGATTGCGACGACGAATGAGTCTAGCAATACATTGACTCTCTTCACGGTGGAGTCTCCGAACTACACGCTTCAGCTCATGCACTTCTCAGATGCTGAGTCAGGTTTGCTGGCTCCAGAAACGGCGCCTTACTTTGCCGCTATGGTGGATGCCTTTGAGGAATCCTATGACAACACGTTGATCCTCTCCAGTGGTGACAACTTCATTCCAAGTCCTTTCCTGAATGCAGGCACGGATCCGTCTTTGAATGACATTCCATTCATTGGTTCCACTGCTTTTGCCCGCCCAGACATTGCAATTCTCAACCAGATTGGTGTGGAAGCCTCGGCGATTGGGAATCACGAGTGGGACCTTGGTTCTGCGGTGTTTACAGGTGCCATTGGCAGTTCAGGAACTTGGGTGGGAGCTCAGTTTCCTTACATGTCACTGAATCTGGATTTCTCCGCTGACAGTGCCGCCAACGGGCGCTTCACGAATGTGCCATTGAATGGCCTAACAACACTTATTCCAGAGAGTTCAGCAGGCAAAGGGCGCATTGTTCCGACTGCCGTGATCACCAAAGGTGGGGAGAAAATCGGCCTCGTGGCAGTTACCACTCAGTTGATCGAAAGCATTTCTTCACCCAGCGGCACGGAAGTCAAAGGCTTCCCAACAGGCGCAGGCCCGAATGGTGAGTCTGAAAACATGGATCTCTTGGCCTCTCAGATTCAGCCCTACATCAATGAACTCATTGCTGAAGGGGTAAATAAGATCGTGCTGATGTCACATTTGCAGCAGATTGCCAATGAGCGCAGTCTTGCGACGAAGCTGAGCGGTGTGGATATCATCATTGCCGGGGGTTCCAATACGCGCTTGGGCGATGCCGACGATGTGGCTGTGGCATTCCCTGGGCATGAAGCGGAGTTTGATGATACCTACCCGATCATAACGGCAGGCACTGATAGCAAGCCGACTTTGATCGTGAACACTGACGGTGAGTTTAGTTACTTGGGCCGCTTGACCTTAGAATTCAATACAGCAGGTGAAATCATTGTGTCCAATCTGGCAGACCGAGTCGCCACCAACGGGGCTTACGCCTCTACGGCTGCTAACGTTGCCGCAGCTTGGGGTGTGGCTGAAGAGGAACTTGCCACAACGGCGTTTGCTCCTGGAAGCAAAGGTGCCGCAGTGAAACAGATCACGGATGCAGTGCTGAGTGTCATTAATTCGAAGGACGGTACCATCTTTGGTTATACTCAGGTGTATCTGGAAGGTGAACGCAGTTTCGTCCGCAGTGAAGAAACTAACTTTGGTAGCATCACGGCCGATGCGAACTCAGCCGCCCTGCGTGGTTTGGTTGACGCTTCCATTCCGATTGTCTCCTTGAAAAATGGAGGCGGCATTCGTGCTCAGATTGGTTCGGTGTCCGAACAGGGTGTAAAACTGCCGCCTGCGGCGAACCCAGCCGTGAACAAAGTCGCAGGTGGGATCTCTCAGCTCGATATTGAAAATGCGCTGCGGTTTAACAACACCCTGATGACCTTTCAGACCACACCTCAGGGGCTGAAGGCTATCTTGGAGCATGGTGTTGCTCTTTGGCCTAACCAGGGGCGTTTCCCACAGATCGGTGGCATTGCTTTCTCCTGGGACCCAGATCGCCCTGCGAATGATCGCATCGTCTCCATGTCACTCATCGATGAAAATGATGAAATGACGACGCCTCTCTTTAAGGATGGTCTGTTCAGCTTCCTGGCACCGAGCGTGATCCAGGTGGTGACTCTTAACTTCCTGGCTAACAATGGAGATGGTTACCCGATCAAAGCTAATGGCAGTCATTTCCGTTATCTTCTGGCCGATGGTACTCTGGGTCCGGTGATTGACGACGAGTCAGTGGATTTCACGGTTAGTCCAGCGCTACCAGGGAATCCTTTGGGCGAGCAGAAGACTTTCTCGGACTATATTTCGAGCCGTTATGCCACGCTACAAACCGCTTATGCGATTGCGGATACGGAACCTTCAGGAGATCGTCGTATTCAGAATCTCAACTATCGTGAGGACGCTGTGGTGCCGTTTGATATTACCACGGATTCGGATGGAGACGGTATAACCGATGTCGAAGAACTGGCCTACGGTGGTAACCCCGATGCAGGACTACGTGTCGGTGATCAGGTGGATTTCGATTTCAGTGTTCTTGTTTCGGAGGGTAACAAACTCACGCTCATTGGCAAACTGCCAGCCGGTCTGAAGTTTGATCCTGCTACGGGTACGATCACGGGGCAGATCTCAGGCAATCCTGGCTACTACCCGCTGCAATTCGTGGAGATGGATGGCAAAGTCATCGTTCGCTCCTTCACGCTGAACATGAACATCACCGCGTTCCCGGCAGCATTACTCGGCAAATACGAGACGCTGCTGGAAGTTGGTGACTCGCCACAGCCGAAGGGTGTGGTGAGAGTGTTCGTTTCGCGTGCGGGTCAATACACTGCTAGCTTGGAATACGTGGGTGCTTCCCGCCGCTCGGCGAAAGGCAGCTTTACCCTAACCCCTGGATCAAACATCGCAGAGCTCAACTTGAGCTTCCCCTCTGCCAAGTCGGTGCCAGCGCTAACCGCCCAGATCTTGGTGGCCAGTGACTCACCCCTGGTTTCAGGAACTTACACGGCGGCAAGTGAAACCGGAACTCAACGTGGATTCCGTCTGACAGCGACCAATGCAAACCCGCCTGCGGTGCAAAAGATCGTGAGTGTGTGGGATGCAGGTGCTCAGGATGGCGTTGATTACCCGGCTGGCTTGGGTTGGACCAAAGGCAGTGTGAGCAAAACGGGTGTGATTAAAATGAAGGGTCTTTTGGGAGATGGTAAAGCAGCTACGATGAGCCTCAACCTGTCTGCCACAGGGCAGGCGCTGGTTTGGTCTCAGCCTTATAAGAACAAGGAGTCTTACATCGGCGGTATCATCAGCATGGGCAATTTGGGGCAACCGCTGAACCTTCCACAGCGCCTAACAACAGGGCTGCAATGGTTCAAGGCGGCTGATTCCAAAGAGCCAAGTTATGCCGAGGGATTCGAGGCACCGTTGGCGGTGACTGCTTTGTCGAGCACCTTTGTTCCTGAGAAAAAGGCTGACGATTTGGCAGATTCTCTCGGACTCATTGCCAATGAGATGGCGGTAGAGATTGAAGGTGCTGGTCTGTCCAATG
>JAOZVT010000907.1 GCA_025869455.1 Prosthecobacter sp. | reverse complement strand
AAAATAATCTTGTTATTGATGGTCTGGAGGGCGGAAGACTCGTTCCGAAAATCCAGTCCCGAGTCGCCCGATCCTGTGCCTTGACCATTCACGGTGATGGTTCCGGTGCCGCTGAGATCAAAGGCCGATGCTCCAGAATTGAATTTCAGCGTCTTTACCGTGACGTCTGTATCCACGTTTACAGCAGTCCTCACAGATCCGGCAAACTGCACATCATCAAAAGGGGTAGCCGTAGTAGGGACGGTGTTAGAGTCCCAATTGTTTCCGGTGCTCCAGCCATTGTCAGCACCGCCACCATCCCAGATGACAGTTGCCCCAAAGGCTGGGGCAAGGCTGATTGCGAGCACGAGGCTGCAAAGAGACGGTAGGGTTAAACGACATTTCATGATTTATCATCATGAGTCTTTAGCCTCGGCGAATCAACTTTAAGATTATCTAAAGCAAACTCATCCCCTAACGATGGTAGTGACTTCGGCGATACCTGGGATACCTGCGATGATCATAACGATTTCTGTCGTGATGGTGATTACTTTCAGACAAACCATAGGCCAGGAGGCCGACGGCAGCAGCACCTAATATGGCACCTTCTGGGGTCACCACTTGGCGGGGGTTGCCGTACGCATCATAAGCCGTCGTGCAGCTTGCCAGAGAACTGATGATGCACAGGGAGAGGACAAATCGGAGTAGAGTTGTTTTCATACTCCCTCTGACGAAATCACGGCATGTTGCATTCAACCCTCTGCCAAGTCAGAGGTTATCATCGCACGGCTATCGCCGTTATTTCCCAGTCACGGACCAGCGTTCGACGTTGTTTTCCACAGCGGGCAGGCTCTTCAAGTAGTCATAGATCGCGCTCAGATCTTCCTCCGTCATGGTCGCGTACATGGTCCAAGGCATCACGGTTTGCATCTCTCCCTTGGTGGTATCTACTGGCACAGGCTTGAAGGTGCCTGGAGCATACGCCTTGAAGCGATCCAAAAACATCTGCTTGGTCCAGGCTCCGATGCCTGTCACCGCATGTGGCGTGATGTTTGGAGAGCGGACGGTACCGCCAGGCATCGCAAACTCAAAACCGCCTGCATAGGGCTGGCCTACGGCTTTGCCTTTGACCATGTGGGTGTGGCATTCCGTGCAGCCAGCAGCATTCGCCAAGTAGCCGCCATACGCCACGGTGTCCGATTTGGCAGGTATCGTTACCGGTTGGGCAGGCATTGCCATGAGATGCATGATGATGTTCACGGGTGGATCTGCCTTGGACGGTGCTGTGCTGCTCTCCACAGCGGGCAGACTGCGGAGGTAAGCGATGATGCTGTAAACATCTTCCGTCGCCATTTTGCCATAACTCGGATAGGGCATGATAGGGAAAAGCGGGTGCCCGTCCTTGCTGACGCCACTGGTGATGGCACGGTAGAGTTCTCCATCGCTCCAGTCCTTCAGACCGTAAGGGGTGATGTTCGGCGCAATGAATGCCCCAGGGAAATTCATCGTTTGGTCAAAACGCTCGCCGCCAATGCCCAGGCTGCCTGGCTTCAGAGGTCCTGAAAAGACGGCCCAATCTCGGCTGCTATGGCAGTCCATGCACACGGCCACGCTGTGGGCCAGATACTTGCCACGGGCGAGCCGCTCTGGCGTTGCCTCGATGTGGAGATCCGCCTGCACGGGAATGTTGGGCAGGAATTTTGTCACATACACCACCGCTCCCACGATGATGAGTAGAAAGAGGGCGACCAGTCCCCCAAGGATTTTAAGCAGCTTTTTCATGGAATGGCGCTGTTTAACCCAAAACAGTGTCCTCGCAAGAGAGGAACTCCGAACAAAGCAGCTCATGAGGTTTTGAAAGAAAGTGATTTGACAGTACTAATTTACTAAATTAGTATGCAACTGCACAAGTAAACTGAAGCGTTATGAAAATACCCAATCACCTCAAACACAAATCCGTCATCGTGGCCGAAGACTATGACCGCCTAGATGGTCAGTATTCGGGGCCAGATACCGATGCGAAGGGCCTCTCTCTCGGGCTAGCCCAGTGGAATGACCGAGGTCATGTGGACATCTCCGCTAAGATCTGGCGCCACACGGGGGAGAAATGGTCACGTCAGTCTGAGGAAATGCCTCTGCACCGCGTGCTGGATTTGGCTCTTCTCATTTGTGAAGCCCAGAAGCATATGAAAGAGGCGTACCGATTTGAAAATCTGTATGACCCTCAAAACACAGAGATCGGCCGGATCGAGCTTCAGGGAGAAAAAATGTCCGTCACCGTGAATACGGACAACCCCATGATTAACGAAGACATGAAGCTTTTCCGCGATTGCCTCAGCAAGGAAGGCGAGCGTATCGGTGAAAGAATGCGCAGGCTGGCGGATGCTTTGGAAGAGCTGGGGTATTGACCCCCCTTTCAGCTAACCCGCACTCCATGAATGATTGCAGCATTCAGACTTAGCGGCAGTGGACGCTCCTAGGTCTTCGTGCGATGGAAATGGTTACATGAAACTGGATCGCTTCCTGGCCAAACAATCTTCCATGGGACGCACCGCCGCCCATCGGCTGATCGCTGCCCGTCGGGTCAGGGTGGACGGTCATCCCTGCACGGACAATCAGCAGGAAGTCGGACGCTTCACGCGCATTGAGCTGGATGAAACGCTGCTTCAAGAAGCCGAACGTGCCCTTTACATCCTGCTCTACAAACCTGTCGGCATCCTCAGTGCCACCACCGACCCGCAGCACCCCACCGTCATTGATCTGATCAGCGATCCCGATAAACACAGTCTGCACCTAGCCGGAAGGCTGGATCGCAATACGTCTGGTCTCGTGCTTCTTACCAACGATGGGCGTTGGTCCAAGCGTGTCACCGAACCCTTGGAGCATGTGGCAAAAGTCTATCTTGTGGAGACGGCTGAAGTCATTGTCCCCGAAGCTGTCGCTGCCTTTGCGGCGGGTTTCTACTTCCACACCGAAGACCTCATGACCCTGCCTGCCCAACTCGAAATCTTAGCGCCTCGCCAAGCCCGCCTGACCCTCTATGAAGGCCGCTATCACCAGGTCAAACGCATGTTTCACCGCGTGGGAAACCGAGTTACCGCCTTGCACCGGGAAAGCATCGGGGCCCTACACCTGCCGCCAGATTTCACCCCAGGTCAGTGGCGTCCCTTGACTCCCAACGAGATAGCTCTGTTTTGAGATTTCTCCTTAACTCCTGTTTGCAAATCTTCCAATTCCTTGGCTTGACGTCTGCTTGCTCAACCCTCTACTCTCAACGCTAATTCCCATTAGGAGACCCTATGTCAAACCTACGCACTCTCACCTTGGCAGCTCTCCTTTTGAGCCTGATCGTCCCGAATCTTTCCGCTCAGGAAACCCCTGAGAAAGCTCCTCCGACGGAAGAGGAACAAGCGGCGATGGAAAAAGCATTCCTGGACAAGGTGGAATCCTTTGGCTGGACTCGTTCCGGCAAAGCCCAACTGGGAAGCATGGCAGAAATCTCCATCCCAGAGGGCTGGCGTTTCACTGACGGCAATGGAACCCGCTCCATGTTGGAACTTTATGGCAACCTTCCTGGTGAATCTGAACTCGGCATGTTGACCACGGAAGGCCACGGCCCGTGGGTCATCTTTGAGTTTGATGACAGCGGTTACATCAAAGACGACGAGAAGGACAAGCTGGATGCAAATGCCATGCTCAAGTCGCTACAAGATTCACAGAAAAGAGCGAACACTCGCCGGACTGAAATGGGAATGGAACCGCTGGAACTTATCGGCTGGGCCGTTCCACCACGTTTCAATGATCAGACGAAAAATCTGGAATGGGCGGTGCGTGTGGGTTCTGCTCATGGTGAATCCATCAATTACAGCACCCGCCTACTCGGTCGCCTTGGCGTGATGGAAGTGGACTTGGTCTGTAGCCCTGAGGAAATGCAGACTTTGTTGCCTCAATATCAAAGCATCATCGCCAGCCACCAATATCAGGCCGGCAATAGCTATGCCGAGTATCAGTCTGGCGACAAGGTGGCTAAATACGGTCTGACCGCGCTTGTCGCTGGTGGGGCCGCCGTGGCTGCCACAAAAATGGGTCTTTTTGCTACCTTGGGTGGC
>JAOZVT010000906.1:3339-4089 GCA_025869455.1 Prosthecobacter sp. | reverse complement strand
TGCTCTTGCGAGTGCTTTAGTCCTTTCTTCAGTTGCTTTAGCCGAAGGTGGCGGAGACAGAACCTTTGAGAAAATGATGGTCGCAAATGATCTAGCAATGGAGAAGTACGTGGCTAAAGAAGGAAAAATCGAGCCAGTAGTGTCAAGTGATGCTAAAGATGAGACTGATGAAATGTAAATGTAGCTGTACGCTGAATAAAAAAAACCGCTTCCGGTTTCCGGTTGCGGTTTTTTTTGGATGGCAGATTGGACATCGGTAATCCTGGCGCCACACCTACGCAATGTTCTAGTTGATATTCTGGTAACTGTTAATATATGAGGTACTCAATATGAAATTCATGAGCATTATTACTCTCGCTGGAACTCTGGCGTTATCCTCTCTTGTCTCTGCTGAAGGGGGAGGAGACAAAACCTTTGAGAAAATGATGGCGGCTAATGCTAAAGCTATGGAGCAGTATGCTATTAGCCAAGGGAAAAGCGCACCTGTAGCGAAACAATACGAGTACGGAATGAAGATGGATGTTGTGAAAGTGATCAGTGTGGTGCGGCCTGCAAAAGTCTGCGCGGTGGTGCCAGCCGCCATGACTTATGAAGATTCAAATGGGCAGCTAAATACGATTAGGTACACTGTGGCTGGAGAGTGTCGCAAACGTGGTGGCTAGTAGCTATCCTACTATCTGAACAATCTATAACGCTCGACTGATATGAAAAATAGGAATCGGGCGTTTTTTAGATTCGCTTCGAACAGGT
>JAOZVT010000906.1:0-3329 GCA_025869455.1 Prosthecobacter sp. | reverse complement strand
ATGCCTGGCGCACCAAAAAAAAAGACGTCCCGAGGGACGTCTTAAAAATTCACCCTTTTCCGAAGGAGCTTCTAAAGGTGAAATTGTAGCTTTAACTGAACAACAATGAGTTTCCAGATTTTCACAGGCTTGCTACTTGTCTGTAGAGATCTAACCAGATGCGCTAGCTAGATTCCTAATAACTCCCACTCACTATAAGCAATCCTAGTTAACGTGGAGATGATTGAAAAATTACAATTTTGAAATTTTCAATCAAAAATGGGACAATTTAGAAGAACCGAGAATTTTCCCGTTTAGGTATTACAGAATGGCGAGTGGGTACTCAACAATCACACGGACCTCATCCAGATCCGATTCAAAAGCGGTTGCGCGAGTATTCGCTTGCCGCAAGCGGAAAGACATATCTTTCAAGGAACCTGTCTGAACGACGTACTTCACCTCAATGTCGCGCTCCCAACGTTTCTGATCTGTCAACGGGTTCCCGTCTGCATCGCGCCTCATGTATGTTGCGTTAGCGTTGGAATAGTCAGCGTCGGTGCCGCGACCATAACGTGTCATAAACGACAGGCCTGGTACGCCGTACGAGCTCATGTCGAGGTCGTAGCGAACCATCCACGAACGTTCTTTTGGCGAGTTAAAATCGCTGTATTGGATCGAGTTGTCGAGAAAGATAGAGTCCGACTGACGCAGATAGTCGAAGTCGTCATTACCATTATTTCGCTGGTGAGAAAGTGCAAGTGAGTGCGCACCATACTTCACGCCAACTTTAGCGCTCCAAATATTGTTGTCGAATTCTCCCAGCAGTTTCTTTCCTTCATCAACGGCCTTGTAGTAATTCACGCCACCGAATACAGAAAGCTGATCAGACAGTGAGTAATTCAATCCCGTGCCCGCATAGTATTGATTCCAAGCGTCTTTGAGGCGACTGGAATAGAGACTAACGATGATATTTTTGTTAACGTTGTAGTCGCCGCCGAAATAGCCTACCCAAGGTGAATTAACAGGCCCTGCATAGAATGTCGCGAAGTTGTCGCGCATATTGCTGGAGACTGGTTGGCTCATGGCGTGCAGGCGACCACCTTGAACAGTCAGTCCTTCAATGCTGGTATTGGTCGCGGTTACACCGCGGAAACTTTCGGGTAGTAGTCTTGAGTCGCCAGAAGCCACGACGGGGTTCGCTGGAAAAACATCACCAACTTTCACTACTGTGTCAAAAGCGCGAACCTTTGCTGCCCCACCGACTTTTGTGTACTCATCTCGAGCCTCACCATCGCCATTGACAGGCAGTACATCGAACGAACTACGACCACCATTTCGACCGTCACCCGTATCAAGCTTCAACCCAATCATCGCGAAAGCATCGACGCCCACACCGACAGTGCCTTGAGTAAAACCGGATTCAAATTTACTGATGATCGCGTGCGACCAAGTCTCTGAATAACCATTGCCTGTGGGGCTTGATTGCCCGTTACGATGGTCACGATTGAAGTAGAAATTTCGATTTAGCACGGAAAGACTACTATCTTCGATAAATCCCCCAGTCTTTTCCTCTGCGAATGCCATGGAAGGCCCAGAACTGACAACCAACGCTAAAGCGGCCATTGAGAATTTTGTATTGTTATCCATTAATCACTCCTTAGGTTTGGCAGAACTAGTAAGTTCTTCGGCTGGAATTATTGTTTACGGAAAGCGCGTTGCGCTTTCGTATCGTCGCCGACTTGTATCGTTGCAATTTGAAGATAACAGGGAGATGATTGAAGAATTACAATTCTGTAATGTCTGTATTTTTTTTTCAAAAAAATATTTCTGCGGCACATACCCACCGATGAGTGGCTCCTATTTACAACGAATCTTCGCATGTGTCTCCTGACGGGCGGCATGATTTAAACTTGAAGCGCATGCGTAGGGTCCGACTGGTTTTTAAGTGCGAATCCGGCGGTGACGATTGCTCGCGTGTTCACCAATACATTCTCGGGGATACGGATGTCAGACGTAGCGCTGTTCATCATCGCGCAGTTTTTCGGTGGGTTAACGGCGCTGTTCCTGGCGAAGGTTCTCGGTGCTAAAGACGTTGTCGTGGATATCCCGCAGCCTAGTCCCCATGAGCAAAAGCTCACAATTCACTGAACGGTGCTCTCTACGGTTCGTGGATGCGGTAAGCCCGCTCAAGGCGTAGTTCACGTTCCTATCGCGACATCCTGAAGGGCTAGGCCTTAAGGTGGTTCAGCCTTTCAAACGCGATTTTTTAAAGGGGCAGTAAGGAAAGACATGAATTACAAAGTGAGGGTTGCTACACCATCTGATGCCCCTGCCATCCAGACTATCTATGCTCCAATGGTTTGAACTCAGTCATCTCGTTCGAGCTGATACCACCGACTGTTGATGAGATGGCATCAAGAATAACCGCAACACTACCGCCGCATCCCTATCTGGTAGCCGAGGTGGAGGGCAACGTCGTTGGATACGCTTACGCAAGCGAGCATCGAGCGAGAGAAGCCTATCGATGGTCGGCGGATGTCACCGTGTATGTTGATCCGGCTGTGCACCGAAAAGGGGTTGGTCGTGCGCTTTATCAGCAGCTTCTACCAGTTCTAGAGAAACAGGGGATTCATGCAGCCTATGCCGGCATTGCCTTACCCAACGCAGGAAGTATAGGTATCCATGAAGCACTCGGGTTCACCCACATCGGCACCTACCCAGAGGTTGGGTTCAAGCACGGCCAATGGCATAGCGTGGATTATTGGCGTAAACCGCTTTGTGCTGTGACGCCGCCAATAGAAATCATCCCGTTCAGTGAGATAAAGGGAGAGTTGAGAAACCAGGTGTGAGGCGACCTGGCTACTATTCGTCGCCATCGGTACCAGGCTGTTCGCTGAGAGCTATGCTTATGGATGATTCACGTTCGAGTCAGTTTACCGACCGGCTGGAGGGATGAATGAATTTGGCGGCGTTTACCTCGCTGCTTTCCGCAGGCGAAAACATAAACGGGTGCCCACTCCCCGATTTAGATGCAGTGACATTCGCAGGTCTGCATTTTCCTTCCCGTGCATATTGCCTTGTTGCTGATTGGGTAATCTTGGATCTCGAAGTTACAACACGTCAACGAATAGCCATCACCGATAGAGGGCTTATCCCTGCCTTGGTTTACGCATTGACGGTTATCCAAGATAGAAAAGGTCGTTTTGCGCCTGGTGATTGGGTCAGATCAACGTTGGGGGTTTCCTTCACTCACAACTGCTTGTTTGAGACGAAAAATACGGTTTATGTGCTTATGGGAGCCGGCCGTAGGTTGCGCACAGATTTAGACATCTCACTGAGCTTGTGCTGAA
>JAOZVT010000905.1 GCA_025869455.1 Prosthecobacter sp. | reverse complement strand
AGAATCCGGGACGCCCTCCTTCAGCAAATTCTGCCTTGAGCCATCAGTGGGCGAAAAGTGCCAGCGTGCAAGCTTTCCTGCAATCACACGATTGGCTTCTTCTGGAAACGGGTTTTGCATGTCCCAGGTACGCAACCCGGCCTCGACATGCCCAATCGGGATGCGGTGGTAGAAGCAAGCCAACGCAACGGTCATCACGGTGGTGGTGTCGCCCTGCACCAAAACCGCATCCGGCCTCTCTGCTTGCAAAACATCATCTAGCTCAAGCAGCAACCGCGCAGTCAACGTTGTGAGCGCCTGGTTCGGGCGCATGATGTTCAGATCGATATCAGGATCGATACCGAAAAACTCATTTACTTGATCCAGCATGTGCCTGTGCTGGGCGGTTGCAAGAACCCGCACGTTTGCCCAAGGCTCTTTTTCTAGCGCCAGAATGACTGGCGCCATTTTTATGGCTTCAGGGCGGGTGCCTATAACGCACAGAATATTGTTCTTATCGGCAACAGTCATTTCAATTTTTCTCGGCGATCAAATAAACAAAACCAGAGTGCTTAGAAAAAGGATGATTTTCATTAGGGAAAAGCAACTCCGGCATCTCTTTGGAAAGATGTGTACGAAATTCATTTTGAAGAAAACCGAGAACAACCTGAATCGCATCAACCTGTTCTTGACCATATGAATCAAACATGACTTTTAATTCGAAAGGCATGCTCATATTCTAAATCGATGCAAATGGTTTTAGCGGCCAAACAAACGCATTCTCGATCTGAACATTTGAAAATACCCCACCCCAACGAGATTTGAGGTCGTACGAATCCTCAATTCCAACGTGCCCCTCCTGTTTTACATAGTTTGTAACGGGACAATTAGGATCAGATGGGTTTGCGGAAAAATAATCGATAACACCGCATTCAATGCCATGCACAGAGCACCCGCCCCGTTTTGTCACTCTATATATTTCGCGCAAAAGATGGTCTTTATACTTAAACTCAATATGCCCAAAAACATCCATGGAAAACACACAATCGAAATAATCGTCCTCAAATGGAAGTTTTGAGTTCAAATCAAAAACACTAGCGAAGTCATATGACACCTTTGCCTTCTCTACACAGACGGGATCAAGATCAATACCGTAAATCTCTTTTACTGCCGTATTGCCACGGATCGTATTTCCATAAGGCGCAGAACCACAACCGATGTCAAGAACGCGGTCTCCAGAAATATTGGAAACTAAAAATCTGGCACGGTCGTATTCAATATCAAATCGGTTTTTTGGTGTTGCAAGGTAATCTGGTGCATTTGGCCATCCGGCAAATTTTCCCGCATAAAAACTTGCTGGATCAATTCCAAAGTACGAATATGTTATCGAATCTTTGTTTTGCATACGTTTCTCTTTTTTGCAACCTCTGCAAACATATCGACATAGGAGGCATATGCTCGACCTCGATCAATTTGTTCAGCAATTGAAAAACTCACCCCAGACTTTCGGGTACGCGATTCCTTGACCATCGCTTCGGCCAATCGTTTTTCGAAAACCGCATCCTCGCCATAAACAAAATCCCCCAGGTTTTTATAATTAAGCTGGGTGATGTCGCCAAATGGTGGCTCAATGACTACGACGTTATCAAAAGTCTCAAACTCATAGGCCGAGCCCACGTCCGTTATGACGCAAGATAATCCGTTAGCCATAGCTTCACCCAAGGATAGACTCCAACCCTCCCAATATGACGGCAGCACGAAGACATCAGATGCATGGTAATAACGCGATACCTGTCGGTCGTAACCAGCAAAAATCACATGCTCCTGCAGCCCGAGCTCACGTACCGCTCTTTCTATTGCAGCCTGATATGGCGCTTCCATGACTGCACCCAGAATCACTAAGCGAGCCTGCGGAATTTTTTCAACAACCTGAGCAAAAGCTTTCACGAGAGGCAGTTGGGCCTTGGTTGCCATGATTGATGCAACATTAAGATAGACTGGTGCTGTATGTTCGACACCCCAAGCACGTCGCAAGCTAGTACGATTTATTTCAAAATTTTCAGCATCGATTGCATCTGGATCGATGCCGTTGGGCACCACTCGCATCTTGCTCGCATCGAGACCAAGCACGACATCAGCGTATCTTGCTGCCGTCATGGAGACACAAATGTATTGAGCAGTGTATTGGTCAGCTGTGCGGTATTTTTCAATTTGGACAGGATCCAACCAGACATAAGAATTATGAATTGTCTGAATGAAAGGGATACCTACGCTAGAGCAAACATCTACTCCACGAATGCTGTAGTGAGCATTTACCAGATCCACTCTTTCTTCGATCAACCAAGAGCGATAGGCTTCTTCGCTGAGGTTGTCCGACATAGATGCCACTTTGAGCCCCCCCTTTTTTGCCTTTTCAGCAGCATCGCCCGATTTACCATAGTTTGCGATGGTTACCCGGTAGCCGTTGTTTTCTAACGATAGCGCGAGATCGATCACAACGTTCTCCATGCCGCCTTGGGTAAAGCTATCAACCTGCAGAACGACATGACGCGAACTTTTGACAAAAATGAGCCGTGACTTCTCCCGTTTCAGCTCTTCTTCCGTGCGGGTAGCTCGTATAAAGAGTAGATTTTTTGCGAATGCCTGCAATGCGTTTAACGCTACTGCAGAGTTTGCATCGACTACAGCGCAGGTTGATGAGACCAGCTTTACTCGGTCAGCACTTTCTTTGTCACAGGCGAGGGCAACGCAGCGCCCTCCGTTAAGCAACCGAACCAGCTTGTGATAACGAGTATTCAACCTGTTAATAATGATGGCAACAGGACATCCAGAACGCAGTAATTCCGAGATATTCTGCTCAGCATATTCACTGCTGATAACGGACAGCGCGGTTGGATCAACGTCGCTCTCAAAACTATTGATAGCGGCATCGAAAATTCCATGCGCTTGTAACCAAGAACGCCCACCGGAGTCCGCCACATATGCCAGAGGCTTCTCATAAAATGCCGCGCGCTCTTTTTCGTAGGCCATCAGCCGTTGGGCTTTTTCAAGAATCTTGTGCTCGTGGGCTTTGGCGCTCAAGGTATTGTCATGGACACGGTAGCGATACAGCAGACTATCGTCACCGAGGTGTCGAATAGGAAAGAATGCGTTAATTCGCATCCAATAATCGTAGTCCTCTATGCCTAGCTGCGGATCATAGTCCCCAATACAACGACCAATCCAGCCCCGGTACATAAAGCAGGGGCCGATAAAATTGTCCTGCACAATATTTAGCATCTCTGTCGTTCGCGGCAGACGAATTTCGCCACTTGCAGGATTTGGTCGATTGTGTGCCCTCCAAGCTGGATCCTGAAGGAGATTGCCACGATCGTCGATTGCATAATAGTCGGCGAATGTCATGCCCAGATCTGGTTCTGCTCGGAGCTTGCCAACGAGCATCTCCAACATTCGCGGCTCCATGATGTTATCGGCTGAGGTCCATGTCCAAAACTCGCCTCGAGCAAAACTAAATCCATTACTTAGTGCCTTCGGCAAACGCTGGTTTGCCTGCGTGAAGCAACGTACTTTTGGATGATCTATATAACGTTCGAGAACCGCCTCCACGCCATCAGACGATCCGTCATTGATGATGATTAATTCGAAGCTCTGATAGGTTTGATTCAGTACGCTTTCAATTGATTCCTCAATTAAGTTAGCTTGGTTGTAGACAGGCAAGACTACGGTTACCAGGCCTTCAATCAACCCGCAGCACTCAGGCCGCATGAAAGTACGCGAGTCATCAACATGTTCGCAAACCTTGGAAGGAAGTTGATCAATTGCGTCTTTGCGTACAAGCACAGGCGCATCATTCGGATAAATTCTCTCCAAAAGCGCTCTACGTACTCGAGCCTTCAGGCCTAGAGGGAAAGGAAGCTTGCGCCCTATTCTTGCAGCTATGTCATAGATGGCCCGATTCCCGTCAGCAAATGGGTGGCCATGCTTAACGATCCGCGCAGCAACACGCAACGGACGCGTCAGCTGCCAAGACCGGCTGTCCAATAGCTGATTGAGTCGGCTGAATAGCGAATGGGCCTCGTCGCGGAAGTGAGCCAATTGGCGATCCCGCTCCG
>JAOZVT010000904.1 GCA_025869455.1 Prosthecobacter sp. | reverse complement strand
GCCACCATCCTGCAAAAACCAGCGGAGCAAAGCCCCACTCACGCATTGTTTTTCTACGCCCCACTCGGAGAAACCGGAGTCGCAGCCAATGCCGCACTCAATCATCTGCTCAACCTAACGGGTTATTACATCACCTATGGCGAAGACACCGAGCGGCCAGACTTCCTTCCAACCGTCCCGACCTATGGCTACCGCCTCATGGAGTTTAAACAACGGTCTGAAAACCTGACACCACTCGGCGGAGAAGAACGCTGGCCGCCAGATGTGGCTGAACATCCAGATGCCCACATCATTGCGCGAAACATCATCGCCATCATTTTCCTGCCCAAACTCCCCAGTCAAGGCCCCGCCGGAGATCCCTCCGTGGACCCCACAGGACAGGACCTAGCCCCGCTTTACACCTATGACTCGCTCACCGTTGGCCAGGGTGGACTCAGGAAGGAACTCAATAGCCTCAACCAACTGCCCCCCATCGTCGAAGTCACCATGGTGGCCATTGATGACGCCTCAGCAGAGCGCATCGGTCGTGAAAGCACGCCCCCAGACTTGGGGTTAGGCGAATTGTTCACAGACGCCGATCCTGATAAACGCAAAACCGATCTCGAAACCCTCCTGCAAACCCTCAAAGACAAGCGGCTCAATGCCCGCGTCTTCAGCACGGAAGTCAGTCTCAAAAGTGCCAAATGGAGCCGGGAGTAATCCCCAACTCCACACAACCCCAACTTACCCCCTTTATGAAAAAGCAACCCCTGTCGAATCGACGCGGTGTGGCCCTAGTGCTCGTCATTGCCTTCCTGGCTTTGCTCACTGGAATGATCGTCGCCTTTCTCTCTACCGTCAGCACCGAAACCCAAGTTTCAAAACGGGCCGCTGCTGGCACCCGTGGACGTGAACTTATCGATACCGTCAATGCCCTCGTCATGGGCCAAATCCGCGAGGCCACCTCCCAAGGTCAACAAGTGGCCTGGGCCTCACAGCCCGGCATGATCCGCACCTACGGAACAGCCAGCGGCGGAGCCTCCCAAACCCCCCTGCGTTATTACAAACTCTATTCCGCCCAAAACCTCGTCTGGAGCCAATCAGGCGGAACCCCCTTTGATCCTACCGCAGACGTGCCCGCTACCTGGGCAGAAAATGACGCCCTTTATACAGATCTGAACCGTCCCGTCATCACCCTCTCCGGTGTCAAACGCTACCCCATTGTACAACCGCCCCCCACGGAGAGCACCAGCAGCACCCCAGTTGGCCTAACCATCACCACGCCTGCCGGATCGGATGCCACCATCAATACCGCACCCATGCCAGTGCGCTGGGTTTACGTACTCAGAGATGGCCGCATCACCTCCCCCACTCAGTCCACACCTTCATCAGGCAATGGCAAAGGAGACACCGTTACCTGGGAACCAGGAAGCCCTGATGCCCCGACTGAAACCAACCCCATTGTGGGCCGTGTCGCCTTTTGGACGGATGACGAAACCAGCAAGATCAACATCAACACGGCCGCAGGTGACCACTGGTCTGAAGACTCCACTTTAGAAGCCAGCACCTTTTGGGATGTGCCGCGTTTCTTTACCAACTTTGATAAGCAAACGCTAGCCAATTTCCAACCTGCCCAGCATGAATATCAGCGTTTCCCAGGACACCCTGCCACCACCTACCTCAGCGCAGCTTTCCCCAACCTGAGCCGTGGAGACATCAATCAAATTGCTTCGCGCATCCAAACCGGAGGCTCACTCGGCGGAACCACCCTAGCCAATGAGCCAATCCCCCTCGACGCAGATCGCCTCTATGCGTATGAGGATGAATTGATCTTTGACAATGAACGCGGCAACTCCGTCATCACGCCCGCAGAATTGGAACAATCACGCTTTCTCATCACCGCCAATAGTCGTGCGCCAGAAGTGAATCTTTTTAATCAGCCGCGCATAGCCATCTGGCCAGTCAATGCTTCGAATACCCCCCAATACCGCACTGCATTTGATCGCCTCATCGCCTTCTGTTCACAGGTCAATGGCTTGCCCTATTTCTTCGCACGCTCCAAAGCCTACAGCCCCGTGGCCGACTATGATGAACAACCACGCAACCAAGCTCTGTATGCTTATCTACAAAAGGCGACTGCTGAACCTGTTCCGGGTTATGGCGGCAGTTTCCTGAGTAAATACGGAGCTGATCGTGATCAAATCCTCACGGAAATCTTCGACTACATTCGCAGCACCAATCTCTTTGATGATCTTCTGGAGCCTGAACCCTACGCCTACCCGACCAAGGGTAACCAATTCACCAGCCGCCGTACCTCTACAACGGGGATTGATCCAGGACACGGACAGGTCGCCCCCATCACCATCGGCTCCACCATGGGCTTTGGGCGGATGTACACCTTATCTGAAATCGGTCTGCAATTTATCTGCACAGCAGATGGCAATGAAGCCGACAATGCAGATCCAAAAAGCAATGTGGCCACCAACAAAACGCTTGGCGGCACCGTGCTACCCAAGAATCGGAAAAGAATAGAGGCCATGCTCTTGCTTGAATCGTTCAGTCCCATGCATGGCTGGACGGCCATCTATCCAGACATGCAAATTCGCATTCGGGGATTGGATCAATTTTCAGTGGGTGGAGAAGCTCTAAACTTTCCGGCTGACGGAACGGTACGCAGCCTAACCAGCACTGGCAGTTATTATCATGGTCGAGCTTGGGGGGCCACCGCCAGTCCACGCTATTGGCTGCTTAGTCGCAAAGTGCCAGCTCGTGGGGTCATGCCGGCAGACAGCAGCCTCAGTAATTCAAACAGCTATCCTTTTGTCAGCATCCCGGTCACCATCAATTCCTCAACACAAACGATGGCGTTCAAGGGCGGCGAACTCACAATTGATATTTACAGCGGACGCAACAGCAGTCAGCAGGCAGAAAACTTAGTTCAAACGTTAAAGGTGAATTTCCCCAGTGGAAACTTTCCCATTCCGAATCTAGTCAAGACTGGCACCGATGCTGGGCCGCCCAGTTCGAATGGCACTGAAAGCGCCCCGGCCACAACCCCCCAAAACTGGTGGTCGTTCTCCGCCAATGGGGCGATACCTGGCTTTGCTGGTCGCGTCAATTATGCAAATCAAAATCCAGGAAGTGATGGCAAACCTCTGGCAGGTTCGATAATCCGTAGAGATGAAGATGTGGTTAGAACGGTTCAAGTCTCTCATGGAGATTACCGCCTTTCAGCGGCCAGCAAGGAAGTATCGGCGGACGTTTTCACCGCGCATCGCTACTACAATGATTCTTCAAAAAGGATGGCCCACACCTTCTCGGAGGCTTCAAACATGCGTTATATGCAAGGATCAGACGGCACTGGTAAATTAGTCTCCGCAGCCTCTTACGACTCAGCCCGCCTCCCTGACATCCCTTACAACGAGACAAGAGCCAATGCTTTGGGAGATTGGGATAATGGAGTCTCGGTGACTTGTGATGGACCTTACATCAACAAACCTGACGAAGGTAACAACCTGCGTACCAGCGGCACGGGCATTCCTTACTATGATACCAACTGGAGTCAGGAAAACCCCGGCCCTACCTTTTTCTCCCCGAACCGCATTCTGCCCAGCGCAGCCATGTTTGGGTCACTCCCCACAGGTCTGGTAGCGGGCACGCCATGGCAAACTTTGTTATTCCGTCCTGACCCAACCAACACACACCCTGGACTGGCTTCCCCTAAAGACCATCTGCTTCTGGATCTCTTTTGGATGCCAGTAGTAGAACCCTACGCCATCAGTGAGCCCTTTTCCACGGCTGGGAAGATCAACATGAACTACCAAATCATGCCCTTCACCTACATTGACCGCAGCACCGGATTGAGAGCACTGCTGCGCAGTGAACGTGTTACAGCCATTCCCACCACGGCCGGCACAGCCTACAAAAGCGGCTCTGGAGCGCCACAATCTTATCGTTACCCCATCGATGCCGACGAAACACTGAAGCAATTCAAAGAGCGCTTTGACGACAAAGACCTCTTTCGTTCCGCTTCGGAGATCTGTGATCTCTACCTCGTCCCAGAAGGCAGCCAGTTGTCCAATATGCCAGACTACTGGACCAGCAATGCACTCACGGG
>JAOZVT010000903.1 GCA_025869455.1 Prosthecobacter sp. | reverse complement strand
ACTCAGACCGCCTAGCTTAGCTTGGCTGGAATCAATCCATTTCTGCTCCATCGCATTTTTGGTGGGGCGGTCCACTTGGTAATAAACCCCAAATTTTCCAGGGGAGGGTTCATCTGCCATTTTGAAGGCTGCCACGTCATCTTTGACGTCGTGTTGGGTTTCATCAATGATGTCATAGACACCGCCTTTACGCGGGGTGCTGTCATCAAAGGAACCGGCATAGAACATCACGCATTCGCTGAGGCATTCCACCACGCTGAACCCGTCGTGCAGAATGGCGCGCTCAAAGACTTCCATCATGTGTTTCACCTGCGCTGCGTGAGTGCGGGCAATGAAGGTGGCTCCGCTTGCCAGGAGTTGCTTCATAGGGTTGATCGGGCGATCAATGCTGCCTGTTGGGTCCGTCTTGGACTTGAAGCCTTGCGGGCTAGTGGGGCTGGTTTGCTTTTTGGTTAGGCCATAGACAAAGTTGTCCATGATCACATACGTCAGCTTGATGTTCTTACGCGCCGCATGGTTGAGGTGATTGCCACCGATGGAGAAACCATCACCATCGCCCCCAAAGACAAACACATGCACATCTGGGCGGCTCAAGGAAATACCTGTCGCCAAGGGCAGGGCACGTCCATGAATGAAGTGGATGCCGTGGCTGTTGACGAAATAAGGGAAGCGAGAGGAGCAACCAATGCCTGCCACACAGACGATTTTTTCATGTGGATACTGGAGTTTCTCCAGCACCTTATAAAACGCGGCAAGCACAGCAAAGTCACCACAGCCAGGACACCACGTGGGGTGATCTGCAGTGAGGATCTTTTTGGTGAGCTTATCAGCGACAGGTACGGCGGAGGCCGGAGCCTCCAGGGTGGCAGCGGACATGATGGTTGGTTGGGTTGGAAATCTAAAGCTAAACGATTTCAGGATTGAGGGTCAATCACGAAGGCGTGCCTTTTTACCAAAATCCCCAATTCACCTCTTTAGACGAAATCCGTGATCGAGCCAAAATCAGCATCGAACAGACGGCGATACGTGCGGAAAGCAAAGTTATCCGTCATGCTCGCCACCCAGTCGCAAACCAAGCGTGCACGGGAGTTCGCATCCGCTGCTTTTTCGATCTCTTCCTCCAAAGTCGCTGGCATCAGGTGCAGTGTATTGCCCTTGGTTTGTTCGATGTAGCGATCTTTCAGTACCTCAAAGAGGCGGGTGAGAATGAAATCGGCTTTGTAGTCTAACTGCTGCAGTTGAGGACTTTTGAAAACCAGATCAAAGGCGATTTTTTTATTCAAGCGTGATTCGGTTTGGCGAACAGGGTCAATTTCTAACCTGAACTGATGACGCTTGGTCATAGCGCTGAGAAAAGTGCTATTGGGCACCAAGGTCGCCGCACGAATGTAACGTCCAATGCTGCTGTTCAATTTTTTCTCCACATGACCTTCACGGATGGCTGCGCAAAGTTTCTGGATGTGAATCTCACCAGCTTCATCCAATGATTGGTTCTCCGCCCAACGCTCCAATTTCATGGGGGTAATGAAACCAGCGTGGATACCGTCAGCAATGTCATTGAGGGAGTAGGCGGTGTCATCTGCCCAATCCATGACCTGACACTCAATACTGCGGAACTGATTGCGCACTTTGCCAGGAGTTAGCTCCGTGGGGAAGGCTTGGCCACCGAGGGTGAAGTCCAGCCAGCGCTCCTGCTCATTGTAGAGGTAATGATGGTCAGCGTTGGGGGTTTCCGCCTGCAAGGTCTTGTACTTCAGCACGCCGTCCAGCAGGGCGCGTGTGGGGTCCATGCCTTCACGCCCTTCATTAAAAAGTGTCTCAGTGAGAATGCGCAGAGTTTGCGCATTTCCTTCAAAACCGCCGTAGGGTTGCATGAGCCGATGCAACGTTCGTTCTCCCGTATGACCAAAAGGCGGATGCCCAAGGTCGTGGGAAAGGCAGGCGCATTCGACGAGGTCAGGATCAATGAAGCATGCTTCGTCCAAAAGCATGCTTTGCTGGGAGAGGTAAGCACAGATGGAACGGCCGATTTGTGCCACCTCGATGCTGTGTGTCAGCCGAGTACGGTAAAAGTCATATTCACCAGAGAGGAAGACCTGTGTCTTGTTTTGCAGTCGCCGAAAGGCACTGCTGTGGATGATTCGGTCGCGATCTATCTGGAAGGCGCTCCGGTACTCACTTGGGCTTACAGAGCGCTGGTTGAGCGTCTCAGAGTCGAAGGCGTTGTAGAAGCGATTGGCGGGCATGGAGACGCAGAGTCCACGGGGGCGGTTCAAAGGTCAACCTCAGGGTAAGGTCTCGCTCCCTGATATCATTAGATAGAGATGAAGGGGCGGGGCTGCGTCGGCGGGCTGCCAAGACGGCTGCGCAGGGTAGAATCATCCAGCGCACGGTCCACGGCATCTTGGAGGGCACCGGAGACCAGATCCCGCAGAAGAGGCACCGGCGAGCCGCTGCCGGGGATATAAACGCTGCTGCTTCTTTCCCCCGAATAAACCTGGCTATGCAGAATCTGCCCCGTCGCAGAATCCAGCACCGTCACTCTCACACGGGCGTAACCATAAGGTCGTACCAGCATTTGGCAGTACAGATCCAAAATGTCACCCGTGATCACATAGCGCGCACTGCGCGGGGAGGTCAGCATCTGTCGGGCTTGCAAGCCATAACCGAAAGCATTTGTCACCACTTCGCTCACGGGCACCTTGGTTTGTACATATTCCAATGGGGTGCCGATTTGTGTCCTGACCGTACCTAGCTCCATGGCACCCATTTCCCGCTGATCTCTAAAGGGACGTGTCGCAAATTCTTGTGGGCCTGGCTGGATGTGGCCTGGGCTGGGAACGTAGTCCAGACTGACCTGTGAAGTCGTGCTGCATGAAACCAACGCAAAGGCGGTCAATAAAGTGACGATGGGGAGCAAGCTCTTCATGATGGCCTCATGAATAATCCTTCATGGGATACTTTCAATCCACATCCACATCTTCAGCAAGATCGTTAAATCCTGAATCGCCGGACTTCGGGTTAAAAAGAAACAGCCCTGCCGGACTTGGCGCTCAGGAAAAAAACCCCCAAAACCTGAAGCCAATTAATTATCCGGCAGGGCCGATTTACTGTTATATTCGGTTCGAACTTATTCAGGCAATCCCAAAAAATGATCTCTTCGGCAAAATCATCTCGTTCGTGGATACAATGTCATGACACTTCCCAGGGAGGCGTCCGTTTGCCGCGCTCATTTTTTTTTCCCTTGGCACTGTCCCTAGCTATTTTTTTGGGGCTGATTCCGCAGATGACCTCGGCGCAAATAGGCAATAGCGTCCGTCAGGTGATCGTGGCGCAGGCTCCAAATTGGAATTCTAACACAGCTTCCTTGCAGGCTTTTCAACGTTCATCAGCGCGTGATCCTTGGCAGCCTATTTTTGCTCAACCGATCCCCGTTTTACTCGGGCGCTCAGGTTTGGCCTGGGGCAGGGGAGTCTTTACCCCGCCGAAGAATGGAATTCCCATGAAGGTGGAAAAAGATTGGCGTGCCCCCGCAGGTGTTTTCCAGTTGGGCACTCTTTTTGGTTATGCCGAGAGGCCGCCATCGGGCACCCGTTGGCCCTATCTTCAGGTCGGCCCTTGGGACGCGTATGTGGATGATTCGAACAATCCGTATTACAATCAGCATGTCCGGGTGGACCCTCGTCGTGTACCGCCCTGGTTTGAAAAGCAGAAGATGAGGCTGGGAGACTCTGCGTACAAATGGATGCTGGAGATTCGCCACAATCAGGGTCCCTCGGCTCCAGGGTACGGCAGCGCCATTTTTTTCCATGTCCGTCGCGGACCTACCAAACCCAGCGCGGGATGCACGACCATGGCGGTAGAAAATTTGGAGAAACTGATCCGCTGGCTCGATCCCCAGGCTTCTCCTCACTATGTTTTACTGCCCCAGGCGGATTACCAAGCCTTGCGCGGCCCGTGGCGCTTGCCGTGAACCGATTAGGGAACAATGGCCAAATCAAAAGACGGAAAGGAGAGGTTTTACCTCCACTTTCCGCCTTCGTTTTTTTAACCCGAACTCCGCGATTGATCACGGCCATCGGCTGCAAATCCTGGCCTCATAC
>JAOZVT010000902.1 GCA_025869455.1 Prosthecobacter sp. | reverse complement strand
GATATCTCCACCTGTGCAGCTTAAGTGCCAAGCTCTGCACTTATATCTCCCCCATCGATGGCTAGCGGGTGAACTGAAAAAGCCCAAGTTTTTCAGTGAGATTACTCACTTACGAGGCATGATTAGCGCCTCGACATGAATTACCCACTTAATTTTCGTTTCAAGCTCGTCGCCCTTTCTCCTCAAATCTACCTCGAGGACGCCAGTGGTCAGCAGATTTGCTACGTGAAACAAAAGCTGCTTCGTCTGCGTGAAAAAGTGGAGGTTTTCACCAATGATACACGCACTCAATTAATGGCTACCATTGAGGCTGACCGCATCATTGACTGGTCCGCCCGTTACACCTTTCGCGATTCTCAGGGAACGGAACTCGGGGCCGTGGGGCGTAAAGGCATGCGCTCTCTCTGGCGTGCCCACTATGAAGTTTTTGCTCCCGGCTCTCGTGACATCGCCTTCACCATTCGGGAGGAAAACCCCTTCGCCAAATTAGCAGATGGGTTCATCAGCCAGATCCCTATCCTTGGCATGTTCACAGGCTACCTCTTTCACCCTCGCTACGTGGCCGCTCGTCCCGATGGCACCCCGGTCCTGCGTCTGACAAAGCAGAGCGCTTTTTTCGAAGGCCGTTTTCAACTGACCCAAATCGGAGACCTCAATGAAGGCGAAGAAACCGCCCTCATGCTGACCTTCCTGATGATGAACCTTCTGGAGCGTGCTCGCGGTTGATCTTCAAAGCCTAGTTCTCCCTGCTTAGATGCAGGGAGAACTAAAAAGAGTTAGGCCAAATTGATCAGTCCACCATCGCACAGATCCGCCTTGCCAAAGCTCTTCAATCCGGTGTGTCCCATGTGATGAGCCACCGTCATCCACAGTCGGTTATGGGCCACCTTGTCAAATTTCAGCGTGCGCCCCATCTTGAAGTCGCAACCGCCGCCGACCATCACATACGGGATGTTATCCAGGGTGTGGCTATTGCCTTTGCCCAGCTCATTGGTCCAAACCAGCAGAGTATTGTCTAGCATGCTGCCATCATCCGTCGCTTCAGGGGTCTCGCTCAGGCGTTTGGCTAGGTAGGCAAACTCACCGGCAAACCAGGTGTTGATCTTCATCAGCTTGCTATAGCTATCCTTGTTGTCATCTGGATCATGGGACAGAGAATGGTGGCCTTCCTCAATGCCTAGCCAGCGCATCTGTGCCATGCCGACTGAGCGCATGTATTGCAGGGTCGCCACACGTGCCATGTCATTGGCCAAGCTGTTCACCAGCAGGTCAATTTGGATACGGCTGATCTCAGGGGTATTGTCATTCACCAGCTCGAGGCTAGGATCAATCTGCGGCACTGGATGAGCCAGCTTTCCTTGTTTGTCCGCATTCTCCAGATCTTGCTCCAGACTGCGTACCAGCGTCATGTGTTGCTCCAGTAGGGCCTTGTCACGGGCGCTTAGTTTGGAAGAGACACGCTTCAAATCATCACGCACATCATCCAGAATGCTGACCAGACTTTCCTTATCCTTCATCTGGCCATACAGCTTGCCTAACATCTGATGCGGATCATCCACCGGGGCTATGGGTTGGTTACCTCCCGCATAGCTCATGCGTGTCCACGGGTCGGCTCGGTCTGGCACCGCCACGCCATATTCTAAGGAACCAAAACGAGTCCGTGTCTCTGGCTGGCTCTGGAGAAAGTTCTTGATCTCTTGATCAATCGAAATGCTGCTGGCCCATCCTGCGGGATTGCCACCACCGCCCATGATGTTGCCCTTCATCAGCTCATCGCAGGTCAGCAGACAGCTCATGCCACGCATGTGGTTATCCCCATCTCCACGCACTTTATTGGCAATGCCGTTCAGGATCAGCGTACGATCTTTAAAGGCCTCCAGAGGTTTCAGGATAGTCTTCAGCTCAAATCCAGCGCCTTCCTGATCGGGCCAGAATTCCCCAGGCACCGTACCATTCGGGGAAAACATGATGATCAGTCGCTGCCGTCTCTGGGGTGCAGGTGCCCCCGTGATGCTAGGCAAACCGGCCAAAAAGGGCAGCGCAGTTGCAGAGATGCCAAGGTCGCGAAGAAATTGACGACGGTTGAGAGCTTTCATGAAGGTTTGAAGGGGGGGATTACTTTTGACTAACTTTGCTCGGGCTTGGCACACCGTCCAATGCCGCGAGTGTAGAAATTTCCAAGAGCAGTTTCTGAATGTTGCACCCTGATTCGGCGAAGCCGCGCTGGAGATGATCCATCACGTCAGCGCCATAGGCTGGCATGGGTTGTTTGACCGTGTGATTGAAAAGCTGCCGGATGAAGGCACGATGCCCCGCAGGATTGTCCGCCACATAGTTCACGATGTCACGCGGTCCGGTGAGGTGGATGATCTTGCCGTCATCCGCCTGGAACTCGCCTTCGGGATTGACAGGCTTTTTGTTATCTTGCGTGCGCCAGCGGCCAATGGCATCGAAATTCTCCAGGCTGAAACCCAGTGGATTGATGGTGGAATGGCAAGACATGCAGGTGTTATTCCGGGTCAGTTCCGTGATCTTCTCCCGCATGGTCAGGCTGGGATTGAAATGACTTTCGTCAAAGACCACAGCCATCGGTGGCGGCTTGATGGCCAAGCCCACGATGTTGCGCGTCAGAAACACCCCACGATGAATCGGAGATGTCTGCCGACTGTAAGCCAGAGATGCCAGTAGATAGGGATGCGTCACCACGCCTGCCCGTTGTTTAGGATCAAAGGCCACTTTTTGAAACTCTGGGCCGTTCACAGGTTTGCCGTAAAATTTGGCCAAGCGATCATTCAGCAGCAGGTAGTCCGCCTGAAGCAGTTCGCGGTAATCGGACTTCTCACTCCACACCACTTGATCAATGAATTGCAGCAGGGATTCCCGTAAATCAGCCAGGACATTGGCATCAAAGCCAGGGAAGGCTTTCAGGTCTTTCGAAGTGCCTTCCGCATGTTCCAGTTCTAACCAATGATGGAAAAAACCGTGCAGCTTGGCTTTGGTTCGTGGATCCGCAATCATTCGCAGAGCCTGCACTTTGACTTCCTCCGGCTTGTGCAGTTTCCCAGCGGCGGCTAGCTGCGTGAGCCTTCTGTCAGGCAAGGAATCCCATAGGCTCAGGGCTAAGCGGGAGGCCACGTCAAAATCATCCGGCTGCTCCTTCATGCGCAGATCAGGGTAGAGGAACTGTGGAGATTTCAGGGTGAAGAGAACCACACGCTTCACCGCGATATCCGTCGTCTTAGCCGTTTTGAAATGTGACTCCACATAGAGTTGCTTTTGCTCCTCCGTCAAAGGTCGGCGGAAGGCCGTTTCGACAAAGGTCAGTGCAAATTTCTTCAGCTTTTCTTCGCGATCAGGTGCGTCAACTTTGGTTCCTGCCAGACGATCCAGATTGTCCTCCACATTCTCTGCGGTGGAGATGGCGGCATCCGTGGTGGCTTGGTCCCAGGCCTTGCTGATGCTGGAGCCACGCTCATAACCCACACTGCGGTCATCCGGTGGGAAGTTTGTGCTCACCACCATGAGCTCCTGGGGGCGATCTGTGCGCAGGGAATGTTGCGGAATGATCTCCTTCATGCCGTGGGGTGGTTTCCACCACAGTTCGACAGAAGCCGACTGCTCCTTAAATTTGAAGTGATCCAGCATCAGGTGGTAGGCACGTCCCCCCACCAGATAGATACTTTGTTTTTCCTCACGCACTTCCGGCCCATTGCTGACCCAGGCATCGATCAGCGGCTTCTTATCCTGATTCACCCAGAGGCGCACACCATTCTCAGTCTTCACGCTGAATTCATACAGACCTGTCTCTTCGGCAATCACGCTGCCATCCCAGCGGTTGTTGAATTCTTCATCAATCATTTTGCCTTTGGCCGGGCTGTCCGCGCCAAAGTGAAAGGCGACCCTGCCATCCACGCGCTCGAATCGGTAAGGAGTCTTTTTCTTCTTATCTTCCTCCTCCTTGAGTTCACGATTGCGTTTGTCTTGGGCCTTGCGCAGGCTGGCTTGAGCCGCCGCTATTTTCTTGGCATCCGCCTTGGCGGCTTTCAGTTCCTCCAGTTTCAGTTCTTCAGGCAACTTCACCTCGGGCTTTTTCTCTTCAGGCTTCGGCGGT
>JAOZVT010000901.1 GCA_025869455.1 Prosthecobacter sp. | reverse complement strand
CGAGCCTCTGACCAGCCGCATCACCTTCATTTCACCTCAGGCTGAGTACACACCTCCCGTCATTTACAGCCTGGAGAGCCGGGACAAATTTGTTTACCTCATTGAGGCACGTTTTGACGATGCGCTGGCGGTGAAGCTGCATCCTGGACAGCCTGTGGATGTGACCTTTGACCCATGAATGCCATGAACAACCATCTGGTCATTGATGTGAAGGACATGACCAAGCAGTTCGGTGGTCGCCGGGTGGTGGACCACATTGGCTTGCAGGTGCGTCCTGGTGAAATCTATGGTTTCCTGGGACCGAATGGCAGTGGCAAGACCACCTTCATCCGCATGCTCTGCGGATTGCTCAAGGCGGATGAAGGCAGCGGTACCTGCCTGGGGTATGATGTCATTCGCGACAGTGAGGAGATCAAACTCCAGGTCGGTTACATGACCCAGCGTTTCAGCTTTTGGGAGGACTTGAGCATTGCGGAAAATCTGGACTTCGTGGCCCGCATGTATGGCATTAAAAAGCGGCGGGAGGTCGTGAGTCAAAGCATTGAGCGCCTGGGGCTCACGGGCCGTCAGCGTCAGCTCGCGGGTCAGCTTTCGGGAGGCTGGAAACAACGCTTGGCGTTAGCCGCCTGTTTGATTCATAACCCCAAGCTGCTGCTGCTGGATGAGCCCACCGCTGGTGTGGACCCCAAGGCACGGCGCGATTTTTGGGAGCAAATCCATCAGCTAGCCGCAGAAGGGCTGACCTTTCTCATCACCACTCATTACATGGATGAAGCCGAACGCTGCGACCGCCTCGCTTACATTGCCTATGGTCGCTTGTTGGCCAATGGCACCGTCGCCGAGGTCATTGACAGTGCGCACCTCACCACCTGGAGCGTGAAAGGGCCGGACCTGCAAAAGCTCACCTTGGAATTGAGGCATAAACCCGGAGTCCAGCATGCCGTGGCCTTTGGCAGCATGCTGCATGTTAGTGGTGGGGATGCGGACGAGTTGGAACGCAGCATTGCTCCGTATCGGAAGTCACCGTATGAATGGACCCTCATCCGCCCAGGGTTGGAGGATGTCTTCATCCACCTCATGGGGCAGTCGCAGGATAACTTCGCATCATGAGCTCTCCCAGCCCATTTTCTGTTCAGCGATTCATCGCCATCGTGGTGAAGGAGTTCATCCAGATGGGGCGTGATCGTGTGACCTTTGGCATGATGGTGGGCATTCCGCTGATCCAGCTAGTGCTCTTTGGGTTTGCCATCAATACCGACCCGAAGCACCTGCCCGTGGCTGTGCTCATGGCAGATCAGGGCGCTCAATCGCGGACGCTTTTGGAGGCGATGAAAAACAGTCGCTACTTCGAATTCGTCCGTGAGGTGCATAGCGAGGCGGAAGCTCAGGAGGCCCTGTCTCAGGGGGCGGTTCAGTTTGTCGTCAATTTTCCGGTCAACTTTTCCCGTGATCTTTTGCGTGGGGACAGACCTGTGCTTTTGGTGGAAGCAGATGCTACGGACCCTGCTTCCACCAGCAATGCCATGGGTTCCTTGAATAAGGTTCTGGAGCAGGCTCTGAAGCACGATCTGAAAGGTCCACTGGCTTTTCTAGACACCAGCGCGGGCGGTGCGGTGGATCTCCGCATTCATGCCCGCTACAATCCGGAAGCCATCACCCAGTATAACATTGTGCCTGGCCTCATGGGTGTGGTGCTCACCATGACCATGGTCATGATCACGGCCCTGGCCATCACGCGTGAGCGTGAACGCGGTACCATGGAAAACCTGCTGTCCATGCCCACGCGTCCCTTTGAGGTGCTTTTGGGGAAAATCATCCCGTACATTTTGATTGGCTACATCCAGGTCGCGCTCATTCTTTTGGCTGCGCATTTCCTGTTTCAGGTACCCATGATGGGGGATTTGGGGCTGCTGCTCCTCGGCGTTTTTGTGTTCATCACCGCGAATCTGGCCATGGGCATTACCTTTTCCACCTTGGCTAAAAATCAGCTTCAGGCCGTGCAGTTGTCCTTTTTCTTCTTCCTCCCTTCTCTGCTGCTTTCCGGGTTCATGTTTCCATTTCGTGGCATGCCCGTGTGGGCGCAGACTTTGGGGGAGGTGCTGCCACTGACCCATTTTTTACGGGTGGTGCGCGGCATCATGCTGAAGGGCAATGGCCTCCATGAAACGATGGGCCACCTCTGGCCGGTGGCTCTTTTTGCTGCCGTGGTTCTTACCATCGGGGTGAAGCGTTACCGCCAGACTCTGGATTGACCTCGCTGGTGGCCTCTTGGGGCGGAAAGGGCAGCCGCTTTCACAGAGAGAGTTAGGGAAGGGGGCTTTACATACGAGGAGGACGTTACATCCGCCACCTGCATCCCCTCACCCTAGCCTCTCCCGAGGGAGAGGGGCAGTGCTATGGACCGCCGTATCGTGTTAGCTGCCTAGGTTTCCCTTGAAAAGACAGCTCTAGGCAAAGGATCCTGCTACCCGCAAAGATCTCCCTTCTCCCTGAGGTCTGCGCAGCCGCGAGGCGAAAGGCTCGGGTGAGGGGCGACGGCGTGGCTCTGGAAGTCATGCATGAGTTTGGCCCGCTTGGGGCGGAAAGGGGTAAAATCCGTTCGTTTGCAGGGGCCTCCACCTGAATCTCCCTTGCTCCCATGTTCATCTGATTCTAGTTTATCTAGTAACTGATGATCCTTTGTCTCGAATCTTCCCTCCTCGGAGGTTATCTCTCCAATGAAGTGCCCGGTCTGATAACCGGAATGCTGCATGTGGCGGGGTCAAACCAGCCTGTCAGGGTGGAGCTTGTGGGCAATTTCCTGCGCGACATTGCTGGCTGCCGGGTGGATCTGCACAACCCTCTGCCACACGGAGACCTGGATGACGTGGCGTGGCTCTCCCCGCAGCAGCATGGCTTTAGCGGGGTCATGACAGCTTCTTACCGCGTGGCCAAGCTGCCGCGCCGTCGCGCAGCGGGCCCTTCGCCCATGCCCGAGCCTGCGGGGCTGAAGAACCTGCTCTTTTTGGAATGGTTCAATCAACAGAGCCAGCGCATCCTCATTCAGTCCTGGCACCTGCAAATGCGCGTTTCCGCCCCGAATTGGAAGATGAGTGAGCAGGAGGAGGCCTCCCTACTGCGTCAGTCCCGTGCCCGGCGGAAGCATTTCCTTTTGAACCAGCGCGGCAGTCAGGATCGGGAAAATGCGCTGCATGCTCCTGGGATGCCGGACCCGTTTGAGCCGCATGATCTCAGCAGCGTGAATCCCTTCGCTTCGCTGGAAGATCCTGTGCAGCCGTCTGCGAATCAGGCGGAGCCAAAGTCCAAACAGCCCAACCCCGTCAAGCGCTCCCAAGCCCTGGCCCAGGAGTTGCGTCGTTTTGAGCAGTTGCTCGTCTTCAATGAAGAAGTGCGCACGCGTCCTGCCGTCATGCGTTTGCTTTCCACGGTGGCAGATCTGACCGCACATTTGGTTCACGTCTTGCGTCAGTTCGCGGACTCAAAGACCGCTCAATGGCAGTTCCTCATTGTGGATCTGGAGCAGTCTCTGCCCCTCTTTGGCGCGGCTTTGAATGCCACGGATAAAATGATGCAGCATGCCACACCCGGGACGGATCTGGAATGGCTAGCCATGGTGCAGGCCAGTTTGCTGAACATTGAGCTGCGCATGCGCGAGCTCTTGAGCATGCTGCGGTAGTTTAGCGCCTCGCCGCAGGTCCCAGCGTGCCACCGCGCAGAAAGTCCGGCATGAGCAGCGCGGAAGCTGTTTCGGGACGGGTTTTTTCACCGCAGGTGGTGATCAGTCGCGCTAGTTTTTTGGCAAAGGTTTCTGCACTGCGTTGATAGCGTGTGGGTTCAGGATGCAGGTGACGGAGGAAGGGCTCGTCATCCCGTGAAATCACAGACATTTGATCCGGGATGGACACGCCCTGACTCAGCAGCCAAGTCAGCGCCGTGGCAAAATGATCCGCCCGCAGTACAAACAAAGCCGTGGTTAGGGGACGCGATTCCAGAGCTTGTCGGAGCGCCGAGATCACACCTTCTGGCGTCTCATTGTGCGTGGCCACATCCACGCGTGCCTCACCCGCGCCTTCACGAAAGCCAATCTCACTTTCAGCATCTCCTGCTAGGGCGGTGTGTGAACTTAG
>JAOZVT010000900.1:2659-4037 GCA_025869455.1 Prosthecobacter sp. | reverse complement strand
CCCACGCCGAGTGTGGAGCGTGGCGGGTTTAAGGGTGAAACAGGCGTGGGCGGTGCGCATATGAATGATCTGCGGGACCATCAGCGGGGCCGCATCTACCGGGTTGTTTCCAAACAACAGCCGGGCAAGGTACAGCCGCCGTCTCTGGCGGGGGATACGCAGTGGTCACGCCTAACGGCCCAGCGACTGAGCGTGGACTCAGGCGTTTTGCCAAAGGGCGTGCCTGAGCTTTTGAAGCAAGGCGGCCTTGGCGCTGTGCATGCTTTGTGGACGCTGGAAGGGCTGGGTCAACTGGACGAAGCTACTCTTAAAGCTGCGTTGTTGGCCAAGGAGGCGGTGCTGAGACGGAATGCGATCCGTGCGCTGGGGAATGATGAGCGAGCGGCTGGTTTGCTCTTTGGTTCGGGGGTCATCAATGACGCTGATCTGCACACGCGGTTGGCTGCTTTTGTCAAGTTAGCGCAATTGCCGACGACAGAAGAAATTAAAACTTTGGTGACGCGACTGGCGGCTGATCCTGTGGTGCAGGGGGATGAATGGCTGATGGAGGCGATTCGGATTTTGGTGAAGAAGCACGGGGCCGTTCTTTTCCAAGAAGGACCGAATTTATTGACGAATGGCGATTTGGAAAAAGTGGGGGCGGATGGTTTGCCGGAGGGCTGGAAGCGCCGTGATTACGGCAAGAAACCTGGCAATGCCAAGGCGGAATGGAAGCTGCTGAGTGGCCCTGGCGATAGCCATGGAGGCAGTCAAGGCCTGCGCTGCATTTCCCGCGATGAAGCCGATACGAGTCTCTACCAAGAGGTGCCGCTGAAACAGAATGCGACCTATCGTCTCAGTGGTTGGGTGAAGACGCATGCGCTGAAAGGGAAGGTGAGTTTCAATGATCACGTGGGGCGTTATGAAACGGAAAAGGATACGGCTAAGGATAGTGATTGGAATGAGGTGGAGGTGATCTTTACCAATAAGGACAAGGAATGGGCCAGCATCAATATTCTGCAGGTGGGCAAAGGGGATGGCTATTTTGATGACGTGAAGCTGTGTGAGGTGACGATGGTTGTGGGTGGCGAAACGCAAACTTTGTTAGGCGATGCCAAGCGGGGCGAGGAGATTTTCTGGAAGCATCCAGTGGCGGCTTGCATGAACTGTCACATGCTGGGCGGGAAGGGGAGCGCGGTCGGGCCTGCCCTGGACGGCATCGCAGGACGGAAGGATGAGGCCTACATCGTGGAATCTCTGGTGAATCCGAATGCCAAACTAGCGGAAGGCTATACCGCGACTCCGATCAGCCCGATGCCGCCCATGAATTTGATTTTGAAACCTCAGGAGTTTGTGGATGTGAAGGCGTTTATCCTCAGTCTTCGCGAGTGATGGCGGT
>JAOZVT010000900.1:0-2649 GCA_025869455.1 Prosthecobacter sp. | reverse complement strand
GGTTGACGGTGGTTGACGGTGGTTGACGGTGGTTGACGGTGGTTGACGGTGGTTGACGGTGGTTGGCGGCGGTTGGCTTGGGCGTCTGAATCCTGGAAGGATTCGCCTTGAATAGCCAGGGGTCGTTAGACCCCTGGATGGCGTGGATGAGGGACCAACCCGGAAGGGTTGCCCAATGCTCTGTTGATGTGCTTTGATGTCAAATCGGTCGTCAAGGTGGGTTCGTGTTTTGCGGGTGAGTCCTTGGACATTCGGCATGGGCTGGATTCTTGGGAATGGGGTGGCGCATTGGGCAACCCTTCCGGGTTGGTTCTTGATGCCTTGAGGACCAGGGGTTTCGTTCCTCAACCCCTGGCTATTCGTGGGGGATCCCGCTGGGATCCATGAAGGGCAAGGGCGGGGCTGGTGAGGAAAGAGGGAATGGACACATTTCCTCTAAAAAATGTGTTCACGAAAATCTATTTATGATTTGCGATAACCACAAGCGTGTCAAGATTGTGTCAATGCTTTGTCAAGGTCTTGACAAGAAGATAACAATAAGTGTGTAAAATTATGTAAAGTTTGTTAATCTCTTGTGGGGGATGCTTCAATCAGGGCACAAAAAAGCCGCACCCTTGCGAGTGCGGCTTAAAAGGTTTTGGCCTAACTTATTGTTTGGCAGCGACGACGTCCACGGAATCTTTGTTGGACATGGCAAACTCAGAACCTGGATCGCGGGTGATCGGCCAGTAGGCTTCCATGTTCAGGCGCTCAGGGGGTGTCAGAGCCAGCACTTCTTCGCCTGCTTTGGCAAGGGCTTGATAAGCAAGGGGCACCACAGTGACGCAGAGGCGATCTTCTTCCATGCGCTGGACATGGAGGGTGGAGGCGTAGCTGCGCTTTTGCAGGGTGAAGACATCTCCCGTGACGAAAGGTGCGGTGTCTTTAGCCAAACCGGGCATGACGAGCTCAAGATCCACATCCTCAAGATCACTGGAGCGGGCGCGGACGACCCAGCCTTTGGTGAAGACATCTGTATCAGTCAACTTGCGCACATTAAGAACACGATAACTCCCCAAAAGATACATGGGCTGCTCATGCTGATAATTTTTCAAATAGGCGCGTTTGAAGATGTCATTACGCACGCCCAGTTGTTCCGCATTGTAAGAATAAAACTCTGCCAGAATGTCACGTGAACCGAAGGACTTGCCGTTCGGGGCAGTGTAAATGGTGTAAGGACGCAGGGGCGTAAGTTTTTTAAACTTTGCCAGCATCTTATAATTGAAGGGCTTTTCCGGGTGGGAAAAGATCATGATGCTAAAAAACCAGCAGAAAGTCGCAGCTCCCATAAGGAGTGTGATGAGGATAGCCCACCAAAAGATGCCGCCGCCTTCTTTCTTTTGGGAAAGGCTGCCTCCGCCATAGGAGCGGTACTCACTTCCGTCACTCAAGAATCGCACTTGCATATCAAATTTGAGAAAATTGTTAAAAACTGTAAAAGTTGTCTCCTGAAATTTTACTGGTTCAAAGCAAAAAGAAAAGTTTTTTTTGTGAATAAGCTGACATTTTGTTCCTCAGCCTTCATTCTTCGGTTCAAACGATGTTCCACAACCACAACTGCGGGTGGCATTGGGGTTGATTACTCGGAACCCTGAATCATTCAATTCATCCACATAATCAATGGTACTACCATCGAGAAATGCCAAACTGTCATTATCGACAATGAGGGTGACGCCACCCTCTGAAAACAGGTGATCTGCGGGTTCAGGTTGGGTTATCCGCATTGCATATTGCAAACCGGCGCAGCCGCCCTTTTCGACACCAATTCTTAAGCCACTGCCGGCGGCGGCTTGCTGAGTTACGAGCATCTGAGAAAGCTCGGTGATGGCACTGGGGGTAAGTTGAATCATAACGAAAAAAAATTTGAGGTGAAAAAATCAAAAAAACCAAGATTCGCAATCTGGCGTGAAAATGTCACATGATGGGTTTACGTGCATTCGTCCTGCACTATTTGCAGAGTTATGTCAAAAATTCGTATTCTTTCCGATTCTCTCGCCAGCCAGGTGGCGGCGGGTGAGGTGGTGGAGCGCCCTGCGGCGGTGATCCGCGAGTTGGTGGAAAACAGTCTGGATGCGGGTGCTAAGCATGTGACGGTGGAGGTGCAGCGTGGTGGCACGGCTCTGATCCGCATCACCGATGATGGCTGTGGGATGGATCGTGAGGATGCGATGCTTTGCATGGAGCGCCACGCTACCAGCAAGATACGGACCAAGGAGGACCTAGCGGCCATCCGCACCTTTGGCTTTCGTGGTGAGGCGCTGCCCAGCATTGCCAGTGTCTCGCGCTTTCGGCTGGCCACGCGTGAACGCGATGCGCTGAGCGGGACGGAGATCGAGATCATGGGGGGGAAGCTTAGCGCGGTCAAAGATCACGGTGGTGCTCAGGGGACGGTCATTGAGGTGCGCTCTCTGTTTTTCAATGTGCCGGCGCGGCGGAAGTTTTTGCGGACGGAGGCCACGGAGTATTCCCACATTGAGCAGCAGTTCCGCATGCACGCCATTGCGAATGCGCAGACGGCTTTCACGCTGATCCGGGATGGCGCGGTGGCTTTTCATCTGCCAGCCACGGCGGACATGCTAGAGCGCATACGCGGGCTGGTGGGGGAGGATC
>JAOZVT010000899.1 GCA_025869455.1 Prosthecobacter sp. | reverse complement strand
CTCTTTTGACCGCGACGGTACTTTTGAGCAGTCTCAGTTGTTCAGGACCTGAGTATCGTGAAATCCGCCGCCCAGCCCCTGGCGGTGGTTTTTATGTCCAGCGCATTCGGCTGGAACCTCAAGAAGCAGCCCGCCTGAAGAAGCTCAAAAAGGGCAAAGCCGCTGCCCCCATTGACGATGGTTCCTATTGGAAGGGAGATGGCATCGAAGGCAAGCCGAGCCTCCGCATCAGCCTGAGCGAACAGAAAGTCTATTTCCTGAAGGATGGCGTCATCGTCGGCATGTCCCCCATTTCCTCAGGTCGCGAAAGCCATGCCACCAGCCCTGGCAAATTCCGCATCACCGAGAAAGATCTGGATCACAAATCCAACATCTATGGCGACTACGTGGACTCCACGGGCTTCATCGTCAAAAAGGAGGTGGATGTCCGCAAAGACCCGAAACCTTCTGGAGCTAAGTTTGATGGAGCCAACATGCGCTACTTCATGCGTGTCACGGGTGCCATAGGCATGCACGAAGGTTACCTCCCAGGTTTCCCCGCCTCTCACGGTTGCATCCGCATGCCCACCAAGATGGCCGAAATTTTCTATCGCGAGACTTCCGTCGGCACCCCGGTCGAGATCGTCCCCTGAGTGACAATCGGCGATAGTTGACTGGTAGTAGCTTCGTCTAAAAGAGGATGCGTGTCATTCTCTCCCTCCTCATTCTAGGCTGTCTATCCACCCTAGCGCTAAGCGCCGCTGAGCCTAACCAACTTTCCACCGAAGAGAAGTCACAAGGCTTTAAACTTCTCTTTGATGGAAAGTCCTTTGAAGGCTGGAATCAAAAGGGAAACTGGATCCTCGAAGAGGGTGCTATGACCTGCCCTAAACGCGGTGGCGACATCACGTACTCCGTAGCCAAGATCCCTGATGATTTCGAACTGCGCTTCGAATGGAAAGCATCGTTTGGCTGCAACAGTGGGGTCTATTATCGCCCAGGTCAGTATGAGTATCAGGTACTAGACAACGAAAATAGCCATTACGCCAAAAGCCCGCGTCAATCGGCGGCATCGCTCTATTTTTGCATGGCACCTAACCAGGACGTGGCGCATCCACACGATGTGTGGAATGAGGGCCGTATCGTCTGTCAGGGCACCGTGATCCAGCATTGGCTGAATGGAGCCAAGGTCATTGACTTTGACTACACCGACCCACGCTGGACGAGAGAAGTGGAAGTCTTGCGCATTCGTGGAGGAGACCTCACGAAACGTGGGGCCAATCTCCGCCTGCAAGACCACGGTCAGCAAGTCTGGTTTCGCAGCCTCCGCCTACGCAGCATCCCCGAGGGAGAAAAACTCATCCCCTCCCCTGACTTTACACCGACCCCCATGTCACCTGAAGCCCTCGAACTGGAAGAGGCCCGCATTCAGCAACTTCTGCATCCCAGCAAGCCAAAGAAAAAGTCCGTCTGACATACTCCTTACAACCCTCTTACCGAGACCTGACTCAAGCTTTTAAAACTGTGTCATACTGCTTCCAGATTGAAGATCGCTCAGTGATTCTCAGTCACCCCTTTCAGTAAGTTGGTTGTCTTCTGGCTGTTGGTAACCTTCAAAAGATTCAGGGCGGGTCGTGTGATCCGCCCTGAATCTTTATGTCTTGGTAAAGGGCTGCAAGGTTGTCTTGCAAAACGCCATGTGGTATAACCTGAATTAATTCTCTTCAAAACAAACTGTCCCACAGGACACGAAGAGTTTCAGGTTAATTTCAACCATCACGCGCCATGCTGACACCGACAGACATCGCAGAATATGGAGAACGCCATGTGGAGAAATGGCTCACCGATCAAGGCTACCGTTGCTACCACGGAGCGCAGCGTAACGGCATCAAGGACCTGGAAGCCCGCAGTCCAGACAACAACATGCTCATTCATGTCCTGGCGACACTGGAACCCACTCCGGCCCCGGAATTGACTCACACAGAGCATGATACCGTCTGCTCCCGAGCCATGATGTTGGAATTCGATCCTTGGCTAGCTCAGGTGCAGATTGACCGCAATGGCGACCTCTATTCAGAGATCGTCTGGACCAAGCTCAAGTAAGCCTCAGCTCTGCAAGGTCTCCACACGCATCCAGCTAGGCTGACCACGCACACAGGAGAGTGCGCAGATGGCCTCCAGCGCCTTCAGCATGTCTCCCAGGCTGGCATCATGCAGCATGAGCACCAAACTGGTGCTGCCACTGGTATCTTCTAGATCCTCAGGCTGGATCATGGAGGAAATGCCAATGTTCCGCTGACCCAAGACAGCCGACACCTGGGCCAGAACCCCCGGCACATCATCCACCGTCAAACGCAGGTAATAATGGGAGACGGTGTCTTCCATCGGCTTACTTTTGCCATACAGACCGTGGGGGACGAACCCACTGTGACGCGCGCCATAGACCAGCACGGCTGCCGCTTCACAAAGATCACTGATCACGCTGCTGCTCGTCGGGTCCTGCCCGGCACCGCGCCCGTAAAAGAGGGTCTCTCCCACAATGTCTCCATTCACCAGCACCGCATTGAAACTGCCACTGACATTCGCCAGCACATGAGACAAAGGAACCAGGGTCGGCTGCGTGCGCACCTCCACCAGTCCTTGCTCATCCGCCCGGATCACGGACAGCAGCTTGATGGTGTAACCCAGGCGTTTGGCAAATTTGAAATCCACTATGTCGATCTTGTCCACGCCCTCCACATGCACGCAAGACGTCGGAATCCAGAAACCGTAGCTGAGTGAGGCCAAAATGATCGCCTTATGCGCCGCATCCCACCCGCTCACGTCCAGAGTCGGGTCAGCTTCCGCAAAACCTTTTTCCTGAGCTTCGCGTAGCGCGTCGGGATAACTGATCCCGGCCTGAGACATGCGTGTCAGGATGTAATTGCAGGTACCATTGATGATGCCGTGGATGGACAGGATGCGATTTCCCACCAGCCCTTCTTGCAGTACCTGAATGATCGGAATGCCACCCGCCACCGCCGCTTCAAAGTAAATCGGCACACCGCACTCTTCTGCCAGAGCAAAGAGCTCCTGCCCACGTTCGGCCAACAAAGCCTTGTTGCCTGTCACCACGATCTTTTTGGCCCGCAGCGCTGCACACACCAAATCGTAAGCCGTGGAAGTACCACCAATGAGTTCCACAATGACCTGGATTTCATCATCCTGAATGAGGTCCTGCCAATTCGTACTAACCATCTCCTCAGGCACGGACACATCGCGGGGACGACTCAGATCACGCACGACCACCCGTTTCACACGAATATCCGCGCCGGTGCGCTGACGGATCAGATCCCCATTCTTTTCCAGGTTTTTATAAACGCCCGCACCGACATTCCCTAATCCTGCGAGGCCGATGTGAATGGTGCGTGGGGGAGTAGGTACAGACATGATCAGATAAAAGGGGCTAAAAAAGAGAGGTGCTAGAGATGCACGGGGATGACGACAGGTCAAAGGTCAAGCAGCGCAAAGAATCATCTCAAGCACTTACCGCCTGGAAAAACCTTCCATCCTGCGTAGCCTCCCCACCTCCGTCTTCATGCGTTCCCGCCATTACCTCCTCCTTTTACGCGCTGCCCTGGCGGTGGGCTTGATGGTGTGGGTGCTGCGCAAACTACGCCTAGAAGAAGTCAGCCATTTTTCCTGGGACCATGTGGCTTGGGGCTGGTTGCTTCTGGCTTTTTTGTTCGGTGGGCTTTCCGTGCTTGGCTGGGCCGGACGCTGGTGGTGGTTTTTGCGAGTGTATGGCATTCGCGCTCGCTACCGGGAGTTGCTGCGGCTGACCCTGTTTGCGGACTTTTTTAATCTCTACTTTCTCGGCCCGCTGGGTGCCGATGGCATCCGCCTGCTGCTGCTCTCGCGAAGCTTTCCCGAAAGACGTGGAGCTATCCTGGGCTCTCTGATTCTGGATCACATCGGCGGCTTGTTTGGGGGAATGATCCTGTATCTGCTATTTTTCCGACAATCCGGACTGCCTGAAACGGTCACGAATACGGCCAATCTCTCTTTGCTGTTTTTTGCCGGAGTCAGCTTCCTCGGCCTCGGTGTCATCATGGAGCCCTGGCTTCAGCGGGTCTTTTCGCAGATCCCAGGTCTGCGG
>JAOZVT010000898.1 GCA_025869455.1 Prosthecobacter sp. | reverse complement strand
CGACTGGTGACGGATGAGCCTTTTCAGCATGAACCGGAAGATTAGCACTCCATACGACTTCACGCTGTCTTTTCTCCCTAGGTGATTCCAGTTTTGGTCGCGCATTTTGCGCACGGTACTTTGACTCAGGGTGATTTCCGCAGCATATAAGTAGCCTCCCCCTGTGAAGAAAAAGGCTGCAAATAAACGAGGCTGCTTCAAGACACTCCTGCTTTTAGGACTGGCTGCGTGTGCGGCGTTGTGGTTGGGCGGCGTGATCTTTTTTAATTTGGATAGCAATCTGGTGGCCCTGAGCGTGCGGGATTCGAAATCGCCCCTGCTGATTCAAAGTCGTCGCCATGTGTGGAAAACGGCCACGGAGATCACGGCGGCAGAGATCAGTCAGGGATTGATCGAGCGGCATGTGGAGCAAGGCATGCGCTGGTCCACACTGAAGGTGCGGCGTGAAGGTGGCACTGCGGCGAAGATTGCGCACAAGATTCTAGGGGCAGAGATCCATGTGATCACCTTTGCGCCGGAGGACTTTGAGTTCATGACCAGCTATGAGAAGCAGCCGAAGTTTGCGGTGACCACGGCGGCGCGGCGTATGGCGGCAGACAATCTTTGGTTTTCCATCACGGCTAATTTTCGTGATCCGAAGGGGAAACCTCTGGGCTGGGTCTGGCATGAAGGTGTGCAGGTGAATCCGGCTTTTCCTGAATGGAGCGGCTGCTTCTTTGTGAAGGGCAGTCGTCCTTACTTTGGGCCGAAATCGTTGCTGGATGATGTGCCGGGGCCGATCGAAGAAGGCACCCAGGGCTATCCTTCGGTGATGAAAAATCATACCACCTTCTCCTACGTTTCGCTGAAGCCGGATCAATTTTTTGATGGCAGCAAGATCAGTTATCGTTCCCTGGCGGGCATGAAAAAGGATGGCACCATTGTTTTTGTGGTCTCAGGGGATGGTGGGGTGATGAATGTGGCGGAGGTCACGGAGATCGCCCGGAAGCTGGAAGTACAGCATGCTACGCTGCTGGATGGCGGGCGCGCTTTGCAGTATAGCATCCGTACGGAAGACGGTCCTTGGCACTTTGCGGCCCTGAATACGGTGCTGAATTTTAAGCACCGTTGGTTTGAGCAGCAGCTTTCTCCGGTCTTCATCGGGGTGAGGCGGCGGGCACCGAATATCATTCGGGTGCCCCTATCTCAGTGAGTCTCAGTGTAAATCTCCACTTGCCACGGCAAGCGGGCGCGGGATGGATGGAGACTGCCAACCATGCCTTCGTCACCCGCTATCTCTGTCGTCGTTCCTCTATACAATGAGGAGGACAACGTCGTTGAACTCCAGTCGCAGATCGCTGCTGCCCTTTCCGGCTTGGATTATGAAATGGTGCTGGTGGATGATGGCAGCACGGACGCCACCGTTTCCCGTGTGCTACGGAGTGAGCGCGTGCGTCTTCTGGAGTTTGCTAAGAACGCGGGTCAAAGTGCGGCCATGCATGCTGGCATTCACAATGCCTTGGGGGATATCATTGTGACCTTGGATGGGGATCTTCAAAACGATCCGGCTGATATTCCGGCGATGATTGCCAAACTGGAAGAGGGCTTTGATCTCGTTTGTGGTTACCGCGCTAAGCGCAAGGATACGCCTTTCAAGCGCTTGCAAAGCCGCATTGCCAATGGCGTGCGGTCACGCTTCATCGGAGATCATGTGCGTGATACTGGGTGCACGCTGAAAGTGATGCGCCGTCAGTGCAAGGAAGCGCTGTTGTTATTCAACGGCATGCATCGTTTCATCCCTGCGCTTATTCGTAACATGGACTATCGGGTGACGGAGGTTCCAGTGAATCACCGCCCACGAATTCACGGCGTCAGCAAATATGGCTTTGGAAATCGAGCATGGCGGGCTACTTGTGATATGTTTGGCGTGCGCTGGTTAAACAGCCGTCGCACACGTTATCAAATCAAAAGCGATTCCGTGTAATTCTTCCATAACCGTCGTTCTTTCTCGCTTTCCATCTTGACCAACGTGGCCCGCCTCATTCATTCTGCGACTTCTTCTGATCCTTACGCTGGAATGAATCTGCGCGAACAACTTCGACACATCCTCCCGGACATCCTTCCTGATGATCCGGAAGAGGCGATTAAGGGTACCGAACTGATTCGGTTGGTGCGCTTGCGGTTAGGCGATGATTATAGCGATGCGACGCTGCGCTATCACTTCTCCATCCTCAGTTATGATTCGACCTCCCCGATTGCTAAGGTGGATCAGGGGCAGGGCTACTACCAACGTCTGAGCAAGCCCGCGTCTGCGAATGGCATGGGGCGTCTGCTGTTTGGCAATGGCGATCAAGAGGTGGATGGCGATGTGATGCAGACCCGCTTTCAGCGTCTGCTGAGCATCTATGAGCGCCTCTGCCTGCTGCGCTCCCATTATCCGTTCCGTCTGAATGGTCGTCCGAGCCAACCGCTGGATGTGAAAGGTCACTGGGACATCCCGGACCTGATCACGGCCGAGTGGGATCTGGAGACAGGGGCGGATGAAGTCACTCGCTTTGACTCAGGCATGCTGGATCTGCGCCGCCACTTAGGAGGACCGGAAGTGGGTCTCAGTGGGGTGCAGCTCAAGATTGGCCTTTCTTTGGATAACTACACGGCGGAGTTCTTCCAGGCTCTGAGCGCGACGCGCTGGACTTTGCAGAGTGAGCTCGTGATTGCTGAACCGCTGAATGATGAGGCTTTGGTGGATGCCTTGCGCAGCCTAGGAAATCAATTTGGAGTCGGTATCAGCACGCTCGGCATCAACAGTCATCAGCTTGATGACCTGCCAAACGCAGCCGACCTGCGGGCCATGAGCGCGGCAGAGTTTGAGGTGGTACAGGGCAAGCTACGCATCCAAAAGATCGCGGCCCCAGCTCCACGTCAGCGCATTGATTGGTCGTCACTTTCGGCCTTGCGAAAGAAGCATGAGTCTGTGGATGAACTGGTTCTTTGGCTCAGCGAATGTCTGAACCGTCGCCAGCCTGAATGGAAGTGAGCTTCTTCTGCTAAGGGCTAGTCAAATAGGCAAGAGGAAAGCGTAGTGCCTTCCTTGATATACTTGATCCTCGCAAATCGCAGAATCCGGGTTAATCCAGGCCTTGAGTGTCGTTTAGTTTTGCCCCGGTCAGGATCATGCAGGATTGCAGAGAACCACTGAGATCTGCGGCGATGAGATCCGCATCGGTAAAGTCGGCATGGCTGAGATTGCAGCCCACCAAGCGTGCGCCGGAGAGGTCAGCGCCCTTGAGATTAGCTCCTGTCAGATTGGCACCACTGAGGGTCACGCCGCCAAGATCGGCTCCGCTGAGATCTGCCGCCGTAAGATCGGCTCCTTCAAAGGTGGCTCCACTGAAGTCAGCCCCAGAGAAATTGGTGCCACTGAGATAGGCATGATCGAAAACAGTGCCGACAAATTGGCCGCGAGCTAGGTTCAGACCTGCGAGATCTGCCCCGCTGAGGTCCAGGCCCGTTTCGTCGGCTTGTTTGCCTTCGGTGCCTTCGGATTGCAGCCAGAGTTGATGTGCTTCGACTTCTTGAGGGGTGATGGAGGCCATGCGGAGATTTGAAGCTTATTCGTTGCTGTGTTGCAATCTTAAAAAGTCGCCTATGTCGTCACAGATGAAACGGCTAGGGTGTTCTTATCAGTATGGTATTAAAGGCCGTTCATGGCTTCGGACACATTGTCCACGCTGAGAAGTTCCGGCAGGATTACGGGATCGGTTTGATTGGGGACGTAGAGGACGTTGACGGGCACGGCCGCTTTGCCTAGTTCTGACAGAGCTGTGGTGATGCGCGGGTCTTCGTTGGTCCAGTCGGCTCTCAGCAGCACCACTTTTTTATCGGTGATGAGCTTCTGCAATTCAGCGTTTTTGTACACATGCTTGTTCACCTGGCAGGTGAGACACCACTTGGCGGTGTAGTCGATGTACACGGCCTTATTGGCGGCCCGCAATTCGGCTACTTTTTCAGGAGACCAGACTTCCCAGGTTAGGGCACCTTCAGTATGGCTAGAACCACTGACTGGGCCTTTCTCCACCTGAGGCCAACCCAAGGCTAAGCCACCACCGATGCTGATCAGGGTTAACACGACTGCGATGAGGCGTGTTCTCGTTGGCTTAT
>JAOZVT010000897.1 GCA_025869455.1 Prosthecobacter sp. | reverse complement strand
CCCTCATACTTCGAAGGAGCATCGGAGTCGCCATAAATGGAAGAGGAACTGGCAAACATGAAGCGCTTCACTCCCGCATCCCGTGCAGCAATGAGGACTTTCAACGTACCATCCAGATTTTGGGAATTGCTTTCCAAAGGCTGAGCCACAGAGCGTGGCACAGACGGCAGCGCGCCTTCATGGAAAACCCAATCACAGCCCGGCATGATTTTGGCCAACACAGCTTCATCGCCAATGTCTCCTTCCACGAATTCCAAATCATCGCTTGGCTTTTTCCATTCGAGATTCTTGAGATTGCCAAGGCTCAAATTGTCCAGAACCACCACGCTGGCACCACGGGCGCAAAGGGACTGAGCGATATGAGAACCAATGAATCCGGCACCGCCGGTAATGAGAGCTTTCATAGATAAATAAGAAAAATGTGTGGGCTAACTAGCGGCTGTTGGCAAGACCAGGAATGAAACAATGTGCTAAGCACATGATCACCACCTGCCATCGTTTAAACTAGGCTTTGAAGTAATGAGGTTGGCCTTTGAGAAGATGTGCAAAGGCATTGCGAGTATCCACAATGAGACGGGCATGCTCTGCGATCAAGGCATAGTCCACGACTTGATGATTGGTAGCCAGCAAGACCAGATCAAAATTAGCGATGTTCTCCGCCGTTAGATCCAAATTTTGCCGGCCAGCAAAGTGGCTGTGCTCGCGTGAAGGACGAATGACAGGAACATGTGGATCATAGTACTCCACCGTGGCTCCCGCTTCTTCCAGCATCTCCCAGAGAACATAAGCAGGGCTTTCACGGTCATCATCCACATTCGGTTTGTAGGCGATTCCTAACAAGAGCACGCGACTGCCAGAGAGGGTCTTTTCAGAAGCTATCAAAGCCTCCTTACAACGCTGAATCACATACGCAGGCATGGCGGTATTGACCTCTCCCGCCAGCTCGATGAAACGCGTTTCTTGTCCATATTGGCGCGCTTTCCAGGTCAGGTAGAAAGGATCAATGGGGATGCAATGACCGCCCAAACCCGGCCCAGGATAAAAGGGCATGAAACCAAAGGGCTTGGTCTTGGCCGCCGCGATGACTTCCCAGATATCAATGCCCATCTTGTCATAAACGACCTTCAATTCATTCACCATGGCGATGTTAACCGCGCGGAAGATGTTTTCCGTCAGCTTCACCGCCTCAGCAACGCGGCAGGAATCTACGGGAACCAGCGTCTGGATGGCACGGCCATAGATCTCCATAGCGCGTTTTTGGCAGGCCGGAGTCAGGCCGCCGATCACCTTGGGAATGCGGGAAACGTCACTCAAGGGATTGCCTGGATCTTCACGCTCCGGGGAAAAGGCGAGGTGGAAATCCTCTCCGGCTTTCAGGCCTGAGCCCGCTTCTAGGACTTCACGCAATTCACCATCCGTTGTGCCTGGATAAGTGGTGGACTCGAGCACCACCAATTGCCCTTTTTGCAAATATGGGGCGATGGCCTTGCCTGTATTGAGGACATAACTGAGATCGGGCTCCGTCCCATTGGTCAAAGGTGTCGGCACACAAATAATCAAAGCCGTGCATTCTTTAGCTCGAGAAAAATCCGTGGTGGCCTGGAAACGACCTTCCTGGACGGCTACTGCGATATCCTTTTCAGGAATATGGAGGATGTAACTCTGCCCAGCGGTGAGTTTTTCCACTTTAACAGAATCAATATCGAGTCCCAACACGTGGCTGCCACACTGGGCAAAACGAAGGCTGAGAGGAAGTCCGACATAGCCGAGACCAATGATGCCAATAAGTGAATCTGAGGACATGAAAGGATAAAAAGTGTGCGAAGACAGCCCTGTTAATGGCGGAAATGTATCTCCCCCGCCAGCATTTTCCCACGAAAACGCCCCTTATCCGCAAGCCTTGCGTTAAGACAATCAATTCTTGATGCTTGCAAACCTGTACCCCTGGGGAATGGTCTAGGGTCTTATTGTCTTTTTGGCATAAGCATGTGTTCCAAACTTAACTTGTGCACCTCATGATCCTTCGTCTCACACTCCTCTTCGTGGCTGGCGCCCTGCTTAGCAGCTGCGCCTATCCTTTTGGCCACAGCAAAAACGGCAATTATTACGGTGGCCAGGGATTATCGAAGGCTCCTAGAGCCCGCATTCCTAAAGAAGTGCAGAGAGAGCGTACCATTTTCTAGTCTCGCTTTCGTGTCAGTTGAAACCTCAGGCTTCACGCACTTATGGATAGGTGCGTGAGCTAGATCATCTTTTCCGCCCAACCTTACATGCGTTCCACCGCCGCTTGCGCTCGTTCATCTGGCTTCACCATTCTGGAGTCCTTGCTGATGATCGGTATGCTGACAGTTCTAGCCCTTATGACATGGGCTATCTATCTGAAGGAAACAGATCCCAACCGTAAGGGTCCTGGGGCATGGGAAAGAATGGAGACCCCCTTTGTTCCTGCTTTCCGGGAAGTGGACAATCCAGTCATCGTTGTTCCCGATCCACCCCTTCAAACGACCATCGGGGAACCCCAGTAGTCTGAGCAAAGCCGCGAAATCCCCTTCACGCGGTTAACCCTCTTGTCATGGAATCGGAGTCAAGCCAGCCCGCCAAAAAAAATTGGATGGCTCGTGCGGGTCATGCCCTGATTTCAGCTTCTGAAAATCAGGGATGCTGGCCTACATTGTATCGTTTTTTGAAATGGCTGACCTGGATCTTCATTCTTTTGTATGTGGTGGCGCTCGTCGCCTTCATTGCGGCCTTGAGCTGGATCGGTGAAAAAAATGTCACCTCTGCCTTCCTGCTTTATTTGCCTCCAGCCATCTGGTGGCTACCCGCCGTGCCCTTGGCCTTTTTTGGCCTATTGCTGAATCGGAAAGCCCTGCTCATTCTTTTGCTCGGGATGCTCTGGTTTGGGTATGCTTTCCTGGGATGGCGTATGGGTGGAACTGGAGAAAACCCTTCCGGCGCTTTGAAAGTGATGACCTACAACCGTGGGCAGCACATGAACCAAAGCCTGCAACCATTCAAAGAGGCCACGACCCCAGATATCATCCTCTTTCAAGAAGCCTCAGGCCGGGCAGCGGGTTACGCGGCAGCAGCGGATTACTCAGAATTCATTGCCACCAAAAGCCTGGGAGAGCACACCATCCTCAGCCGATATCCCATCTTGGAAGAAGCCTTATTGCCTGCGCTACCGGGGAATTCCCCCAAAGCTGCCCGTTTTGTGATTGATTGGAATGGCAAGCAGGTAGCGATTTATAGCGTCCATTTACAGACTCCGCGTGATGTTTTGGGAGCTCAAATGAGAGGCGGTTTTCTATATGGAATTCTAGGTCTTCCAGGAACTCCCTGGGCGGCGAAACGACGGCAGTTGCAGATTTTTTGGGATGACCAAATGGCTGATGCTGAACTGATTCTCAAGGCCGTGCGGGAAGACCCCCTACCTGCCATTGTCGCAGGAGATTTTAATGCTCCACACATGGGTTACATCCATCGGCTGATCACCCGTGAACTGGGAGATAGCCACGCCACAGTCGGCCAGGGATGCGGCTTTTCTTTCCCTGGATCTACCCATAATCCCTTGAGCGCAGGCGGACCGTGGATGCGCATTGACTACGTTTTTTTCACCCAACACTGGCAGGCGGTGAATTGCATAACAGAGCCAGACCGCCCGTCTCAGCACCGCGCATTGACTTCCACCTTGGTTCTCAAGAACCTTTAACTGGGCTGGCTTGCCAAAGCTTTAAGGCATCTTTGCGAGCTTCTAAATAAGCCCCTAAGGCCCGCAAGCAAGTGAGCTGCAGGAGTAAAAAGCCAGCGGGAATGGTGAATAGACGGAGTTTTAACCCAGGCAGCAGAAATCCCACCAAGGCGGCCCCATAGGCACTCATTTGACCCAAAAGCAGCAGCCAGATGAACGGTGTTTTGGGTGCCCCGAGCGATATCAAAAGTACGGCCAGCAACAGCCACGGCACGGCCAAACGCAGGTATTTGTGAGAGATCAACTGCCACCAAGTGCGGTTACTCCCTGGCAGCAACCAAGCAGGGAAGTGTTCGATCATTTGATAATTCCCAGCTAAGGTGCGCAGCTTCCTTTTCTTTTCCAAAACGGGGTCGAGCGTTTGTGGATCGTAAGCGATGGCACGGGGGG
>JAOZVT010000896.1 GCA_025869455.1 Prosthecobacter sp. | reverse complement strand
CCTAGAGGCAGAAAGTTGGATTCAAAACCATCCTGATAAAACCAGTCTGGATCAAGTGCCCACGCTGGAGCAACTGACAGCGCAGAGTTATTTTCAATCCCACACTCGCGAAGCGATACAGACGCGCCTTCTGAACGGGATGCGAACCACCCTGCTGGCTTTAAAAGGACATGGTGGCGAAGTCTTGGCCGTCATGCTGGTTCTGCTGATTGTCCTTACTCTGGTTGGCTGGTGCGCTACGCCTGCCGCCTGCCACCCGGGTGAGCGGCTGCACCCAGAGACCACAACGACGGTACTTTTTTTGGTGCTCGCCACCTTGGCTTACCTCGTGACTGCAAGCTGGGACTCTGCTGTCATGCGTGTGGATCATCTGCAGGCGCTGACAGGGCCTGTCGGGCTAAGTTTGTTATGGGGTTATACCAGTGTTTTGCGGAAAGCACAGAAGCGTGGGGCCAGCTGGCTTCTCAGCCGAGGTTACCAAGCAGTACTGTGGCTGTTGCTGGCTATGACATGGGTGCAATTTTGGAAATCTGCATCTTCCATGCTCTAAAGCCATGTCTTGACTCTCCCCACTCTCTGCGGTGAAGTTCCTACCCCCTCCCCATGCCAGCCCGTAAGCCTACGTTCATTCTCTCCTTCGACTTCGATGGCACCCTCGTGCACCCAGAGAGTGACCCGATCTTTCACCCCATGCTGGGGCAGATGATCCAGCAATTACGGACACAAGGCGCTGCCTGGGTGATCAATACAGGCCGCAGCCTGCAACAAACCCTGCAGGGCCTAGCGCAATACGGCATTTTCATGGAGCCTGACTACATCATCGCCATGGAGTGTGACATTCATAAGCCCGGTGTCTTCAGCAAATGGACGGATTTTGGCCCCTGGAACAAACAAGCCCGCAAGGCTCATGAACGCTTTGTGAAAGACCATCAGGCGTCCCTAAATGCCATTCGTGAAATGGTGGAGACACGGACTCAGTCGGAATTTCTGGCAGGTGAGTACGGTGACTTGGGTATCGTCAGCCGCTCAGAAGAAGAATTGGATGCCATATGCGCGTTTATTGATACACATGCTCTCAAGTTTCCCGACATTGGGTACAATCGTAATGGCATCTACCTGCGGTTTGCCCACAGTGGTTACAGCAAAGGTACCGCTCTGAGCGAGCTGGCGCGCTTGCTGGGTCTAAGCGCCAATCACTGTTTCGCCGCAGGGGACAATCTGAATGATCTTTCCATGCTGAATCCGCTCCATGCGCGGATGATCGCCACACCAGGAAATGGATTGCCTGCCGTGAAAGCCCATGTGCAAAATCATGGTGGATTCATTGCCAACAAATATGCCAGCGAAGGGATGATCGAAGCCCTTTCCCACTTCTTCGGTAGCTCCACGACCTAGCACGAGCGTCCCCGAACTCCCCTTCCCGTCCCCTTTTATGCCATGAATCCTACTTCCAACGTCCACATTGCTTCGAACATCCCGCTGCCTGCGCCCCATGCCTTGGTAGCAGAACTTGCCCCATCGGAATCCCAGGCTGATTTCGTGAATCAGGCCCGGCAGGAAATTCGCAACATTTTGTTTGGCAATGACAAACGCTTTCTCGTCATTGTGGGCCCCTGCTCCATTCATGATCCAGAAGCTGGCCTGGAGTATGCCAAAAAGTTGGCCACACTTTCTCAGGAGCTAAAAGACCGTCTGTGCATTGTCATGCGCGTCTATTTTGAAAAGCCACGTACCACCGTGGGCTGGAAGGGCCTGATCATGGACCCTGACCTGGACGGCACCTGCAACATTCCAGATGGCCTGCGTCTGGCCCGCCGCATTTTGCGGGATGTGCTGGAACTCGGGATGGCCACCGCCACCGAACTGCTGGACCCAATCACGCCGCAATACATCGCGGATTTGATCTGCTGGAGCGCTGTGGGTGCCCGCACCACGGAATCCCAAACGCATCGGCAAATGGCCTCTGGTTTGTCCATGCCTCTGGGCTTCAAAAATGGCACGTTTGGCCACATCTCCCCTGCTGTGAATGCAATCAAAGCAGCCATGCAGCCGCAGACCTTTCTGGGAGTCAGCGAAGAAGGCGTGGCCTCAGCAGTGACCACCAACGGCAATCCTGACTGCCACATCATCCTTCGTGGCGGTGAAGACGGCCCGAATTACGGCGCGGATGACGTGGCGGAGACCCGCGCTGCCCTGGAAGCAGCTAAACTGAAACCTGCCATCATGATCGACGCCAGCCACGGCAACTGCGCCAAGGATCACAACCGCATGCCGCAAGTCTTCCGCGAGATCGTGCGCCAGCGCGCCGCCGGAGAAGAGTCCATCATCGGTGCCATGCTGGAGAGTAACTTGGTCGGCGGAAACCAGAAGTTCCCACGTCCGCTGAGTGAACTGACTCGTGGCCAATCCATTACTGATGCCTGCATGGACTGGGAGACCACTGAGCAAGCGCTGCGTGAAGCGTATGCACTGCTGAAGTAGTCAGCTCACCCAGGAGTGAACCGTTCAGAACTTACTTTTTGGCCTTCTTCTTCGGCTGCTGTTTTGGACCTTCAAAAACAGGGGCGATGGTGCCCTTCTCCCACTCAGTGATAGCAGCCGTGAGTTGATTCACGATTTCTGGTTTTTCTGCCGCTAAATCATGCGATTCTGAAATATCGCTGGTCAGGTTATAGAGCTCAGGTCGGCCTTTGCTAAGACGGACGTATTTCCAGGATCCCTGACGCACGGCGTAGTTTCCCTCTGGACCATTGCTGCGCCAAAACAAAGTTTCATGCGGGACGCCAGCTTTCTCACCTGTGAGATAGGGGATGAGATTCACACCATCCATGGGGCGATCTTGAGGCAACTCACCGCCCGCGAGGGCCACGGCGGTGGGTAGAAAGTCCAACGCGATAACGGGCTTTTCATACACACCGGGCTTCAATTTAGCCGGCCAGTTGACCAGGAAAGGCACTCGAATACCCCCCTCATAGACTTGGCCTTTGGCACCGCGCAAAGGAAAGTTGTCTGTGAAGTTTCCCATGCCTTTTCCAGAAAGGTCAGGACCACCATTGTCACTGATAAAAAAGGTCAACGTTTTGTCCTGTTGACCCGAACTAGCCACTTGGTCCATGACCTGCCCGATGGACTCGTCCATGGCGGCAGTCATGGCTGCATAAGTGCGCCGATTCTTATCTTGAATATGAGCAAACTTGGTTAGCCATTCCTCAGGAGCTTGGAGTGGCGTATGGGGAGCATTAAAGGCCAAATACAGTAGCCACGGCTTTTCTTCCTTGGCATGACGCTGCACATAAGCCGCCGCCTCATCTCCCAACTCCGTGGTCAGATACTTGGTCTGTTTGGTGGGCAGGCCATCACGATCCAGCGGAATGGTGTATTCAACGCCCCCTTTGTCCCCAGGAAAGTACTGGTGACCACCGCCCAGGATGCCGAAGTACTCGTCAAAGCCACGCTTGTTAGGGTGGAACTGCGGATGCGCCCCTTCATGCCATTTACCAACCATCCCCGTGGTGTACCCGGCTTTTTTCAGCAGATCGGCAATGGTGATCTGATCCACTGGCAGTCCCGCCACCGTGCTCTCGGGCAGCCAAGCTGGATTGTTCTCATGGCCGAACCGATGCTGGTAGCGCCCCGTTAAAAACCCCGCCCGAGAAGGGCTGCAAAAGGCATGCGAGACGTACCCATTCGTACAGCGGACACTGGCAGCGGCCAGTTTATCCAAATGCGGTGTCGGTACCTCTTTGGTTCCTTGAAAGGTGAGATCATTGTAGCCCAGATCATCCGCGACAATGATCAGCACATTGGGCCGATCCGCCGCCCAAGTGACAGTGGTAAGCAAAAAGCCAAGTAGGAAAAGACGCATCATGGCCGCCTGAAACGCCAGGACAGACACGGGCTTTCATCAGGAATACGGAGTTCTAATAATCCCGCGCTAACAAATAGTCCGCCAACTCGCGCAGGCGTCCACCGCGATTGCCAAAGACGCTGAGAGCGTCGTGAGCAACCTGCGTGAGGCGGTGGGCTTCATCACGGGAAGCATCTAAACCAATGAGCGCAGGGTAAGTGGATTTATCCGAGGCCAGATCTTTCCCGGCGCTTTTGCCCAGTTTTTCACTAGTCTGCGTGACATCCAAAATGTCATCAATGATCTGA
>JAOZVT010000895.1 GCA_025869455.1 Prosthecobacter sp. | reverse complement strand
GACTTCAGAGTCGGTGAGGGCAATGTTCTGCTTGTAGGGTTCTGACCGCTTAAGTTTGAAGTTATCCACTTTGTCACCAATGGCCAAAACTACGCAGGAATCCCAGGCTTGCTCAGCCGTCATGCGGCGGAGGATGGGGCCAGGGAAGTAATAGGGTTCACCCAAAGCTAACTCGCGGGTCACGGCTTCACGCTGATAGGTCTGCGTGTTGCAAAGCAGGCGCATGAAGGCGCGGATATCAAATTTCAGCCTCACCATCTCATGGCCTAGGTGTTGAAGCAGCAGCGGATTGCTGGCCGCATTGGGATCGTCTAGGTCGGTGACGGGCTCCTTCAAACCGACTCCGAAGACCTGCTTCCAGAGCCGATTGGCGATGGTCATGGCAAAACGTGGATTGTCTGGACTGGTCATCCAGTTGGCAAAGACTTCACGCAATTGGCTGTCGTCTTCTGCTTTTTTAAGAGCCAGTTCCGCATCTTGATAACATCTCAGGCGGTGGTCATCTTGAGTCCAGGAGATCAGCTTGGGTTTGACCGCATCTCCAGGTTTGCCGTCCTTATACTTATAGTCGTCGGGTAGGGAGACTTCGTTTTCTTGGCCGTCTTTGATTGCGAGGGAGTTGACATCAAAAAGACGTTTGGCCTGCTGATATTGCTGCTGGGTGAGTTCGTCTCGCAGACCCCGCATCATGCCTCTTGCCATGCCTCGGTTGTAAGTATCGGAAGCACCGAAGAAAGCCGCCATTTCATAAAACTGCTTTTGGGTCCAATCCGCAAAAGGATGGTCATGGCACTGAGCGCAGGAGACATTGGCTCCGAGGAAAGTGGAAAGTGTGAGGCTGAGATTGTCCAGCCGCATGCCGCGATCTCTCAGCAGGTAACCCGCTGCGCCATTGTCCAGAAGTTTGCCATCGGCGACGAGCATGTCTTTGACGATCTCGTTCCAAGGACGGTTCGCGGTGATCTGTTCCTTGAGCCATTCTTCATAGCTGAAGAACTTGGCCTTTTGAGCATCATCCGCCACGCGCAGCATGTCGGAAAAGTAGTTATACATGTGCGAGGCGAAGCCGTCGTCATTAACCAAGGTGTCAATGACGTTTGCACGTTTGGCCGCGCTGGTGTCAGCCAAGAAGGCGAGGGTCTCTTCGCGGGTGGGAATGCGTCCGGCTAGATCCAGGTAAACGCGGCGAACAAATTGTTCATCACTGGCTAGGGCATTCGGGTGCTGACCTGCTTTTTGCAAGCCCATGAGCACCCCTTTATCAATGATGGCGGCTGATTGAGCCAATCCCGTGTTCTTTTGAATGCCCAGACCTTCAGGCTTGAGGGTGGCGGCCAGCTTTTGGTCCTCTGGCGTTAGGTTGGTAACCGGAAAATCAAACATGCGGCCATCGCGGGTTTGCAGGTAGATCTTACCGCTTTCCACCCCACGAAAAGTGGCTTCGACTTCTCGACCTTGGCTGTCATGCCAAACGCGGAAGTTGGTGTTGCCGTCAGGTGCTGTAACAGTTTGCGCAATGGCTGCAAACCCCGGCAAGAGGGCGCAGAAGGCGATGAGGCGGACTTTCATAGGAGTCTCCAGTTGGATTCACCCATGAAACGATACGTTTCGGGATAAGTTGCATTAGAAAAATCTGTCCCGAGCCGTGACAGTTCCTTGTGGGTGGTGAAAGAGTGCCTGATTTCTCCGCAGGATTTTAGCCATGCCTAATCACATGTGGGACAAAGGGACTGTCTCCAGTGATCATGGGACCCTGACTTTCGCGGATGCCAAGGGCTGCCGGTTCCTCGCCAACCATCCAAACACCGAGTTGAGCCTGTCTGCCATCATGCCGTGGAGAATGGAGCAGGGCCTGATAAACCTGCATTTGATCGTCAGGTTCCCCAGGCTGCCGATGCGTGAGAGTCGCGTTTTCAAAGATGGAGATGTTGCCGCCTTCCCGGCCAAAGAAGGGTTTCCTAACAAAGGATGTGAGTGAGGCGGGTGTGTCAGCGTACGCAGGCAGCAGTGCTGGGTGATTTGGAAACAACTCCCAGAGGAGCGCTAGCATACCTTTGCTGCTGAACATAAGACGCCACATGGGCTCAATGAAGGTGCCAGATGTATTCACTAAGTGACGTGCAAAGGGCTCCCTCAGCATCCACTCCCCAGGATAAATTTTGTAGCAGCATTGGATGGGCACTTCGTGCTGATCGACAAATGAACGGGCTTGGGGATCCCAGCCTATGCTCTGCATCGCCATGAGGGTTGTTTGAAAACCTGCTTCGGCGATTACTCGGCTCATGTAGCGGAGCGTGCCGATGGTTTCTGGGTGGCGTGGTCGCCATGCGCAGTGGATGTGCGGCTGGTTATACTGGCGCCAAGCGCTCACAAGACGCTCATGCAATTCATTGAATTGAGGATGCTGCGGCATGACCTCGTTTTGCCACTGTTTTTGAGCAGGGCCGGACTCGACGAGTGAGAGCGCGGTTTCGGCATTGAACTCAATGAGGCGCGGCTGGTTGTACTCATCCAACAGAAAATCGAAGCGGCTAAGCAGGCACCTGTCTTGGCGTTCCCATGAAGCCTGAATGATGGGCGCATCCTCTTCATGAAAGCCTAAGCGCCCCCATAGCCCATACTGCACGACATGCGCTGCGGCTTGCTTGTATAGGGCATAGACCTCGATCGCAGTGCTGCGTATTTGCTGAATTTCAATTTCGGAAAGGCAGTACACGGCGCTTTCATTCCAGCAAAGTTCACCGGGGCCTCGATGCCAGTTCATTCCAGCCGCCTCCAGTCGGTGCTGCCAATCTGGGCGTTGAGAAACAACTTCCCGGATCATGATCCTTCCTGGCGAGCGACTGCGGAGCCGAATCCACTTCTTTCCACTCGGCCCCAGAAGGTTGCCATTTTGTCGGGGTCATTCTTGCGCCAAGTGGTGTTGACGCGTTCGACTTCTGACTGGCTCGGTTTGGAGCGAAGCGTCATTCTTTGGTCAGGGGAGGAATGCCATTTGCCTTCCCAAAAATAACCGTCTTCCTCCCGAAATTCATTCCAGGGATGTACAAACCATCGTCCTACTGATGCATGGTAATAACCCACGCCGAGAACGTGGTGATTGTTTGGGTATTCCACATCGCTACTGACAATGACCAGCCGCGCGTATTTGCGATGCTGTTGGTAGGCATTGAAGGCCCAAACCATAGCCAATAAAGCGATGATGAGGCCAATAAAGACGAGATCCTTCATGAACGAAGGGGAATACTAATTGTGATTTTGTCGTAAGCAAAGTGCATGGGTGTCTTTTGACGAGATTCCCATTAGATCTTCCCGCATCCTTTTGGAAAACTTGGGAAACCTGCGCATAGCTTTACTGTGGCAGGGTCAGTCTCAGAAGAGCTTCAACGTCCCCATACTTGACGGCTCCAGGGACAAAATTGATGTCCCAGGGGGTGGTGAGGTTGGCAAAGCGGAAGCCTTCGAGATCGGCGGTAACGTGGTCGAGGTTTAGCACGGTTCCTGTGACCAGGGCGATGGGGCCAGCTCCTTCGGTGCCGTGTATCTGGAGATGAGTTACGGGGTAGTTCTCCTGGGTTTGCATGAAGGTGACCATGGTCATGGCATCATGTACGCGACGGGCCAGGAGGGTGGGATTATAACCAAAAGTGAAACCGCTGAACTCGCGGAAGTCTCCTGGCTTGGCTTTGAGGTTGTCCCCGGCTTTGGGCTGCTCCGTGGCTCCCTGCAGATAGAGGGTGGGGCAGGCGATGGCGATGCCTTGATCCAGCAACTTTTGCGCAGCCGCAGTGGGGCCAGAGCCAGTGAGGACGGAGTCGCTGCCTTGGAGGCTGAGCCAGAGCGTGGCGGTGCCATTCCAAGATTTAGGATACAGGAAAAGGGCGTCTAGGGCTTCGGCGTCGCGGGTGTTTTGGATGTGGCCTTGGATGATGAAGTGGTCTGCCTTTTCTTCCTTATTGAAGACTTCGTAGCTGATGTCCTGAGGGGTAGGTTGGGTGCGACCCACGATGGTTTGCCATGCGGTGCCGACGATGTGGCGGAGTTCGGTAGTGTCCTCTTTTTTGATGAGGGAGCTGATGTTTTTAGCATCTTGGGCAGACATCCAGGCGCAGATGGCTTTTTCATGGGATTCCCCAATCGCTTCGCCCGTGGGGG
>JAOZVT010000894.1 GCA_025869455.1 Prosthecobacter sp. | reverse complement strand
AGACCTGACGAGGGGGGAGCAAGTGGTAAGGGTGTATTTTCCCATATCTTGTATTTATTAAAGATATATAAAACAAGATGTGGGGAATAAATGGACCCTCGGGTTGTGAATAGCAGGTCGAAATGTGAATAAGCAGAAATCAAAAACCCCACTCACAGTCGCCTGCAAATGGGGTTTTGATGAGTGATGATGGGCGGCCTATCAATGGCCAGCCTTAGCCAAGACCGTCTGCAAAGTTCCTGCAAATTCACCCGGGCTAGCACCGCCGATCTGAGCGCTGATCTCTTTGCCATCGGCTGCCAAAAATTGGATATGAGGAATGGCTTCAACCTTGTACTTCATGGCTGGAGCCGCATTGGCTTCTTCATCCACATCCAGATAGGCCCAAACGAATTTGTCATGCAGGGGCGTGACTTCCTTGCTTGGGTAAACTGTCTTTTTCATGGATTGGCAAGGACCACACCAAGCCGCTGAGAAGACGAGCACGACAGGCTTGTTCTCTTTCTTGGCTTCTGCCAGAGCTGCATTGTAGTCCGTGCCAAACTTGGGGCTGCCTTCGGGAAAATGCGAAGCGGTCGTTTTAGCGGGCGCAGGAGTTGGAGACGGCTCTACAGAAGCCTGCTTTTTGGCCTCACAAGAGACTAAAAGGAAGGACAGGCTGAAAAGGAAAGTAAGGGTTTTTTTCATCGGTAAAGGTAAGACGTAATGAGGCTCGTTTTATTCCAACTGTAAACGCGCCAAAGTGCCATAAAGGCTGCCTGCTTTATTCAGAAGTTCATCATGCGTGCCTCGTTCAACGATGGTGCCAGCTGATAAAACCAGGATCTGATCACAACGACGAACGGTGGATAAACGGTGTGCGATGATGATGGACGTGCGGTTTTCCATGAGCTTATCCAAAGCATCTTGGACAAGGCGTTCGCTTTCTGCATCCAGACTGCTGGTGGCTTCGTCGAGGATCAAAATGGCGGGGTCGGCCAGGATGGCTCGGGCGATGGCAATGCGCTGGCGCTGGCCCCCGGAGAGTTGAGTCCCGCGTTCACCCACCAGGGTGTCGTAGCCTTCGGGTAGTTTCTCGATGAAGAGATGCGCGTTGGCTTTCTTGGCCGCTTCACAGATTTCGGATTCCGTCGCATCCGGTTTACCGTAAGCGATGTTTTCGCGAATGCTGCCACCGAACAAAAGCACCTCTTGCGGCACCAGGGCCAGATTGCGACGCAGGGTGGGCAGAGCCATGTCAGCAATCGGCTGACCATCCACCAAGATACGTCCGGTGGTGGGTTCATAGAATCGGTAGAGCAGGGAAATGGAGGTGGTCTTGCCACTGCCGCTTGGGCCTACCAAAGCGATCCGCTGACCTGCCTCGGCTTTGAGTGAAAATTCACGAAGGACCGTGGTATCTGGCCGCGTCGGGTAAGCGAAGCTGATGTTATCCATCTCGATCTGCCCTTTAAAGCGTGTCTTCGGTGCATCCGGCACTTCCGGTTCCGTCGGCTCCAGCAAAATTTCGCGCACCCGGTCCGTGGCACCGAGCGTGCGTTGGAGTTGAGTGACCAGCTCAGAGAATTGCGCAAAGGAAGCCCCAATCATCCCGCTGAGAGCGGCAAATCGGGATAGATCAGCCGCAGGGATTTCCCCTTTACTGAGCATCGTCAAGGCAACCCAGGTGACGACGATCAAGGCGAGGCTGAAGGCAAAGATGATGAATGAAATGAAGGCTGCCCGAGGGGCTGCTGCACGGATAGCGGTGGTGAGGAAATTGCCAAGGTTTTGGTTATACCGGGCCATCTCATGCGCCTCATTGGCAAAAGCCTTCACGCTGATGATGCTTTGCAGGCTCTCTTCGACCACGACTTGGGAATGCGCCAGATCATCCTGGGCTTTGCGGGTTAGCTTGCGAATACGTGCTCCAAAGATGGCAATCATCACAATCACCACGGGAATGGTGCCGATCATGACCAGAGCCAGTTTGACAGAAATTTGTAGCACCAGGATCAAACACCCGACCAACATCACGCTGTGTCGGATGAGCATGGGAATGGTCACCACCAGGGTCTCACGCATCGCCTCGACATCATTGGCCAGCCGGGATGCTAGTTCACCGACACGGCGTACATTCAGTGTGCCCATAGGCAGTCGGATAATACGGCTGAAGGTTTCCATCCGTAGGGCTGCCAAAGCGCGTTCACTGGCTTTAGCAAAAAGCATGATGCGCCAAAAGGCGATGAAAGCCTGCGTGGTGACGATGACTCCCATGATCATGATGGAGTGCTTCAGTTCCGCCATCCACTCCGGGCCTTTGGCCCCGCCGAGTCCTTTGCCCGCCACTTCAGCCAGCAGGTTGATGAAGGCCACCGTCAAAACGGCTGTCAATGCCAGGGCGATCAGGGCCGGGATGAAGACATTAAAATGAGGTCTCAGGTAACGAAGGAAAAAGGCAGCATCCTTCCAGGCGGTACGATCCCAGAGTTTTTTGGTCGCAGGGGTGTCACTGACAGGTGCGGACACGCCCGTGCTCGCATCTGCTGGGCGATCTTGGGCGGTTGGAGAAGGGGACTTTCGAGACATTCGGAGGGATTAGACTGTGGCAGGCTGAGAGACGATGGCAAGAAGCAGTCATCTAGTTGCAACTTTGGCCAGTATGAACGAACGACACGACTGCCCCTCATGCTGCAAGTTTCTCAACTCAATCTCCCCGTGGACCACACCGATGCCGACCTGCGTACGGCCTTGTTGAAACGCCTGGGAGTGAAGGATGCGACCTACACCATTAAACAACGCGCCATCGATGCCCGGCGTGGCCATGTGAATTTTAGCTACACACTCCTGGTGGAGGTGGCGGATGAGGCCCAGGTCTTAAAGGCCCTGGAGACGGATACCAAGGTGATCTCTGCCCCAGATGAGACGTATCGGGAGACCGAAACGGTAAAACCACCCCAGCCAGAAACAAGCGGTGGCTCACCTGCACTTTCAGCGGGACGCCCGGTCATCGTAGGTACGGGGCCCTGTGGACTTTTTGCGGGACTTTTGCTGGCTCGGGCGGGATTGAAGCCGATCTTGCTGGAGCGTGGCAAAGCTGCCGGGGATCGTGCCCGCGATGTTACCGGATTTTGGCGTCGTGGTTGGGACTTTAATCCAGAGTCCAATGTTCAGTATGGAGAAGGGGGCGCGGGAACTTTTTCTGATGGCAAGCTTTACACCCAGATTCGCGACCGCGAGCACCGCATCCCTTGGTTACTCCGGGAAATGGTCGCGGCAGGGGCACCTGAGGATATTTTGATCAAAGCACGCCCGCACATTGGCACGGATCGGCTTATCAAAGTGGTGCGCCATGTGCGTGAGGAAATCATCTCCCTGGGCGGAGAAGTGCGTTTCGGTTCACGGGTCAGTGATGTCATCATTGAAAAAGGAGCCATGCGCGCCGTGGTTTTGGCAGACGGTGCCGTGATCGAAGGCAGCCCCGTCGTCTTTGCTATCGGTCATAGCAGTCGGGATACATTCACCATGCTGCATGCCCGTGGCATCCCCTTTGATCCCAAGCCTTTCTCCGTCGGTGTCCGTATCGAGCATCCTCAGCGTCTGGTGGATAAGATGCTTTTTGGCAAATGGGCTGGGCATGAGCGCCTCGGTTCCGCTCCGTATAAATTCGTCGCGCATTGCAATACGGAACGCAGTGCTTACAGCTTCTGCATGTGCCCCGGCGGCCTCGTTGTCGCCGCGACTTCAGAACCTGGCATGGTGGTGACCAATGGCATGAGCAGTTATGCGCGTGCTGAAGCGAATGCCAATGCGGGTTTCATGGTGGAAGTCGGCCCTCAGGACTACGGTCAGGCGCATCCGCTAGCTGGCATTGAGTTTCAGCGTCAAATCGAACGTCGTGCATATGAAGTCGGCGGCAGCAATTACCACGCGCCTGCGCAGTTGTTGGGAGATTTCATGGCGGGCCGAGCCTCCACAAGTCAGGGAACCGTCAAACCTTCCTATGAACCTGGAGTCGTCTGGACGGATCTGCGCGAAGTCCTTCCAGAGTCGGTGATCGCCACGCTGAAAGAAGCCGTGCCCCGCATCAATAAAAACCTGCGCGGGTTTGATCTGGAAGACGCCGTGATGACCGCCGCCGAGACTCGCAGTTCCGCCCCGGTGCGCATCCCACGGGATGCCAC
>JAOZVT010000893.1 GCA_025869455.1 Prosthecobacter sp. | reverse complement strand
TCGAAACACAGCCTAACTACTTTTGAAACATGGTATTATCCTTATCCCCAGCACTGAGAACATAAGCAATGAGATCAAGGATTTCATCCTTGGTCAACATGGCCAGGAGCATCGGAGGCATCGGTGAGACTTTGCTCGGCTCAATGCTTTTGACCTCCTTACGGTCCACGTTCACACGCTGATTAGGATCACTAACATCCGTGTTCAAGGTAACGTTGTCACCGCTGAGATTAACAACCACACCCGTGAGTATCTCGCCATTGTTCTTGGTGACGACGATCGGGGCAAACTGCTCATTGATCTCTTTGCTAGGGTTGATGATCTGATCCAGAAGATCGTGCGGACTGTAGCGTCCCCCCGCTCCCGTGAGGTCAGGTCCAGTCATTCCGCCAGCATTGCCAAAACGATGGCAGGCATAGCAGGCCGCCGCGCCAAACATCTTGCGCCCCTTATCGTAGCTGCGGCCTTTCAGCCCTGTTTCAGCAGCGGTGCTGAGCTCGTCCAGAGTCCACATGGTAGGTGTGCGTCCCACGAACATGGCACCTAGGTTTTCGATCGCTGACTTGCGTTCCGGCTTCTTGGCGATGAGCTCCGCGAGCTGAGTCTTCTCGGCCTTAGTGAAAGTCGCGAGGCTATCATTGCGGATGAACTCGATGAACTTGTCAAAGCTGGATCCCCCCTTGTAGTTGGCCGCTTTCAGGAACCACTCTAGCTGGGCAGTGCGCAGTGCAGGTGTCCATCCGGCAGTCAGCATGCGCAGGCTGCGTGCATACTCCATCTGCGGCTCCTGACTTTCAGCAGCAGCGATGAGAGCCATGCCTTTGGTCGCGGTATTCGGAGCCTGGAGGTAAGCGAGCGTCTCAGTGAGCAACCAGTTTAGCTCAAAGCTATCCGCTGGATAAGAGGGGTCCAGTTTGGCAATAATCGCGGCCACCGTGGCATCATCCGGATTGCCAAAGCGATGCAACACGATTTCTGCGAGACGCACGTAGGCGAGTTTTTCGTCATTCGTGAGCTTGGCAAAATCATGCTTCAGCAAAGCGGTCCAGAGTTTGCCACTCATAGCGGTATTCACCGTGTGACCTTCCACGCGATGGGTTGGGCACACACCTGTAAGGCGGGTGACAGCGAGCAAGGCTTCGAGCTGGGCGGTGGCGTTGGTCTCGCTAAAGGCTTTGGCTTCCCATTCGGCCAACGGCTGGTGTTCCAAGACCGTGCGGGCAGCACTGCGAACGAATCGGTCAGAGTCACTCAGGTGCGGCCATGCAAAGGCGACGGCTTTCGGGTCGGCCTTGCCGTGGAAGGCCGCCAACTCATGGCGAAGCTCGCTCTTTGGAGTGGAATGCGCCACATGCTCCACGGGGGCCGTGGACTCGCTCCCTGTGTAGGTCACTCGATAAAGACCGGACTGCACACGACGACCTCCAATGGCGAAGTACATGGCACCGTCTTTGTTAATGATAGCATCTGTGACAGGCAACGGTGCACCGATGACGAACTCTTCTTTCGTGGCGGTGTAGCTGGCGCCCTCAGGCTTCAGATGCACGGCGTAGATCTTACCCCAGCTCCAGTCGAGCACATAGAAGGCGTCTTGGTATTTGGCAGGAAACTTAGCGCCATAACCAAAAGTGGTACCGGTAGGTGAACCAGGACCGATGTTCAGTGTGGCAGGCAGGCTGTCATAGTAGAACTCAGGGTACTTGCCTGCACCATTGCGCCAGCCAAACTCGGCACCACTGACAACATGACAGACACGGGTGGGACGATACCATGGTGTATTAAAGTCATACTCCATGTCGGCATCATAGGTGAAAAGCTCGCCATCCCGATTCAGTCCAGCATCAAAGATATTGCGGAAGCCGGAGGCGAAAATTTTGAAGTCTTTGCCGTCTGGAGAGACACGGTAAATGATGCCACCAGGGGCCATCACGGCGCGATTGTGACCGCGACCATCCGGCATACGAGGGAGGAGATGGTCATCGCCCCAAAGTTTGGCAACCGGGGAGTCAGCAGCGGTGCCATCCACGGGGCCTTCCGGCAAGACGGCGTTGTTTCCTGTGATGAGATAGAGGCCCTTGCCATCAGGAGTCAGCACCACGGCGTGAACGCCATGATCACTGCCAGAATCAATAGCGCGGAGCAGTTCCACTTTGTCCAACTGGTCGTCGTTGTTGCTATCGGTGATGCGATAGAGACCGCTCTGGATCTTCTTTTCGTAATCGTTCACACCCACATAGAGAGAGCCAAAGGCAAAGAGCATGCCGTTCACTGCGCGGATATCGACAGACACTTTTTCTACGTCTTCGGGCTTCAGTGTCTGGCCTGCGGCAGGTGGTGTGAAGCGATAGAGGCCGCCGTATTGATCACTGGCGTAGATGCGGCCCTTGTCGTCGTTGCACAGGTTCACCCATGAACCCATGTCACCCCCGGGAACCGAGTAGAGCAGTTCCACTTTGAAGTCCTTCAGAGCTTTGATGTTGGAGACTGGAGTCGCCACATTGGCACCGATGGCAGGACCAACGGAGTCTGGACGGTTGGGTTTGGCGGCTGCTTTTGCAGGAGCCTTGGGTTGGCCTTTTGGCTTGGCCTTAGCGGGAGCTTTCGCCTTCGCAGCACCGGGCTTTTTAGGAGCTGGCTTTTCGATCTTCTGCGCGTCATTTGGGATCTCCGTTTTGGCAAAAGAAATGACACCACCCTCAGGCAGTTCCTTGAGCATGACGTCCTTGATCTGGACAACCATGGCTGGGCCGCGATGGATCTGGAAGGCGAGAAGACCCGAGAGTGAAAGAGCCGCTTCCTCATGGTCCACCAGATCAATGGTGACCTTGCCATTGAGTTTGTGGATCAAGTGATTGCCCTGGGCAATGACCGTGTATTCATTCCACTGCGCAGTATCCACCGTCACGGGATCACGCTCAGCGACGAGCCACTTGTTGGCCTGTGGGTCGATGACCACACTCTGACCATTCTGGCAGAGGATGCCGCGTGCGCGCTCCTCATAGACCATAGCATTGTTAGCTGCGGCAGGGTGGATATCGCATTGGTAGCCGCCCACAGACCATGGACCATTTTCAGGAAGCTCCTTGCTGCGGTATTGGATGCCAGTGTTGCTAGCGGAAACTTTGGCCTTGATGCGCAGTTCGAAGTTTTTGAGAACACCTCCACGCCAGATGATGAACTGATTGTAGGTGAGATGGTCGGGACCATTGGTCTTACCCGTGATGCAGCCGTCTTCGACGCTCCACAGCTCGGGGTTGCCATCCCAGCCCGTAAGATCTTTGCCATTAAACAGGGGGCGAAACCCCTCCTGTGCTGGGGCCATGGCGAGGCCAAAGGCACCAAGGGTGAGAATGATGAGTGCTGTCAGTTTCATGGTTGGTCGGGGCGATTGGCCGCAGGCTGGGCGTGGCCGTGTTCTTTAAACGCGATCTTTCACCAAATCCGACGGCAAAAGATGTGTCGGATTACGCAATCAGACTCAAACCAAAGAATGCAGACCTAACAAGCAATGAAACCTCATGTATTCCAGACCAGTTTATTCCTGTGAAAATCGCGCCTGTAAAAAGCTCCTGACAGCATAACGCGTGAGCTGGGAACTAGGCCCATGCAATGGGTAATCAAAGGCATGGGTCGCCCAAGGCAGATCGAGAAAGACATGAGGTACATCCTGCCTCCTGAGATGCTCAGCCAGACGGCGGCTCTGCAAATGCCAGACCAAAATGTCACGCTGCCCATGAATCAATAGCATGGGTGGGCAGGTAGAATCTGCCGTAAGAGTCGCTGAAGCCGTGAGATATTTTTTTGGCTCCTGAACAGGATCTCCGCCCATGTATTGCCGAAGGAGTTTGAATGAATCCAACACGTCATTGGGATCGGCAAACCGATGTGCAAACTCCATATCGGCTGGGGCATACAAACTCACCACTCCACGAATAGCAGGATCATGCAACTGCACGGCTGCAGCAGTAGCAATCTGCCCGCCTGCACTACGTCCTAACAGGATAACGCGGCTAGCGTCCACCTTCAGACTGGCTGCGTTTTGGCGCACATAAGCCAAAGTGTCTTGGACATCTTCTAAAGGTGCAGGCCAGGTCCACTGAGGTGCCAGCCGATATTCCAAAGAGACTACGGCATATCCCTCTGTGGCCCATTGGCTACTCCATTC